>JANYGT010000121.1 GCA_025362355.1 Lacisediminihabitans sp.
GGCAGCCGCTGTGGCCGCCCCGCTGACCGCCGGCGACCTGAGCAAGAAGATCGACTATACGAAGATCTCCGGCGCATCGGCTTACCCGATTCCGCTGCTCTCCTACGTGATCGCGTGCACCACCTTCAAGCTGCCGGCACAGTCCGCCCTGGTGAAGGCCTACATCGGCTTCATCGGTAGCGACATCGGCCAGAAGATCTCCGCGAAGAACGCGGGATCCGCACCGGTTCCCGCGAGCATCCTTGCTGACTTCACGGCCAGCCTGGCACTCATCAAATAGTTCAACCCGCTATTCGCCAGCACGGTAACGTAACTGGCACCGACGGTCGGCCCCCGCTAAGGAGAACGCAGTGAGCACCAATGAAACTGTCTCCTCGGCTGGGGCCGCACCGTTACCCGGCAGAGCCCCGCGTCCCCGGGGAGCTGGAGCCCCTCCCGTGGTCAAGGCCCGCGCGGCCGACCGCATCTTTTTCGGCCTGAGCTTTGGCTCCGCCACCCTCATCATCGTCATCCTGGCCGCGGTTGCACTCTTCCTCATCATCCAGGCCGTGCCGGCCATCGCCGCCAACTGGAAAGACACCCCGAGCCTGGCCGAAGGCCCTACGGCCGGCTACGACAGCTTCTGGACGTACGTCGGCCCGCTCGTCTTCGGCACGCTTTTCGCCTCCGCTATCGCTCTGGTGATCGGAGCGCCGATCGCCATCGGCATTGCGCTCTTCATCTCGCACTACGCGCCACGGCGCGTGGCCGGGGTGCTCGGCTACCTCATCGATCTTCTCGCCGCGGTGCCCTCGATCGTGTTCGGCCTCTGGGGCATCATCGTCATTCGGCCGCTGCTGCTTCCGCTCAGCGGGTTTCTCAATCAGAATTTCGGCTGGATTCCGCTGTTCGGCGGCCAGGTCTCTACCGTCGGCTCCACGATCCTCGCCGGCGCGGTCGTGCTGGCGGTCATGATCCTGCCGATCATCAGCTCCATCTCCCGCGAAATATTCCTGCAGACCCCGCGACTCAACGAGGAGGCAGCCCTCGCACTCGGGGCGACCAAGTGGGAGATGATCCGCCTGGCCGTGCTGCCATACGCTCGGTCTGGCGTGGTGAGCGCGACCCTTCTCGGCCTCGGGCGGGCGCTCGGCGAGACCATGGCAATCGCGCTGATCATTTCGCCATCGATCATCGTGTCGCTGCGGATCCTCACCGAGGGCGAAAACTCGCAGACGATCGCGGCAAATATCGCGCTCAACTTTCAGATTGCCGATGGCCTGCAGCGTCAGGCCCTGATCGGCACCGGGCTGATGCTCTTTGTCATCTCGCTCGCGGTGAACCTCGTCGCGCGCTTCATCGTCGCCCGTACTGCTCCGGGCGCGTCGCGCAAGAGCGGTGGCAAGCGCAGGCCGCCGGAAGGCGTCACACTGCCATCGGCCACGAGCGCCCTCGAGTCGACAGGTCGCCCGGCCACCGACACCCAGCACGAAGGAGCCCGCGCGTGACGACGTCGGTCGGTTCGAGGCTCAGGCCGCCGCAGGGGCCCATCACCAATACCCTCACCACCGGCCAACTGCCGAAGTTCATCGAACTCTATGTGATCGCCGGGGCACTGCTGATCGTGGGCGGCGTCATGGCGTTGATGAGTGCCTTTAGCGTGGGCGGCTGGGTATTCCTGAGCGTTGTGCTGTATCTCGTCGCCCTCGGGGTGCTATCCAGCCTTGCGGAGAACCGACGCAGGGCCACCGACAGAATCGTGCGCAGCCTCGTCTTCATCGCCTTCCTGCTTGCTGTGGCTCCGCTCGTGTCCACACTCGTGACCGTCACGGTAAAGGGAATCGGCCAGCTCAACTGGGCGTTCATCTCGACGACGGGCGGATCGGTCTTTGACCCAGACACCCTCGCGGTCACGGTGTCTCACGGCGCCCTTCAGGCCGTCGTGGGCACACTGGAGATCACCGGGATCGCGGCCGTGATGTCGGTGCCGATCGGCATCCTGACCGCCATCTACCTCGTCGAATACGCTCAGGCCGGGCAGTGGGTGGCGCGCACGGTGACCTTCCTGGTCGACGTGATGACCGGAATCCCCTCCATCGTGGCTGGCCTATTCGCCTTCTCGCTTTTCACGCTTATCGTGGGGCCGAAGGCATTCAGCGGCTTCTCCGCATCGGTAGCCCTGTCGGTGCTGATGATCCCCATCGTCGTGCGTTCCTGCGAAGAAATGCTGCGCCTCGTGCCGCACGACCTGCGGGAAGCATCTTTCGCCCTCGGAGTCTCGCGGTTCTCGACGATCACCAGAATCGTGCTCCCGACCGCGATCGCTGGAATCATCACCGGCGTGATGATCGCCATTGCCCGCGTCATCGGTGAGACGGCCCCGATCTTCATGGCGGCAAGCTTCACCGACAACTTCAACGCCAACCCGTTCAGCGGGCCGATGCAGACCCTCCCCGTGCTCGCCTACACCGGGTACAAGTTTCCGGGGCAAGACATCGCGGCATCGAATGCCTCCGCGTGGGGAGCCGCTTTGCTCCTGGTGATTATTGTGGTCATCCTTAACATCATCGCCAGAATTATTGCCAAGGCCTTCGCCCCCAAGGGCGCAAGGTAGTCCCGGCCGGAGAACGGATTAAGAGAACACTGTGTCTAAGCGCATCGAAGTAACCGATCTCAACGTCTACTACGGCGACTTCCTCGCCGTAGAGGGCGTGACGATGTCTATCGAGCCCCGAACCGTCACCGCCCTCATCGGGCCTAGCGGATGCGGCAAATCCACCTTCCTGCGCACGCTCAATCGCATGCACGAGGTGATCCCGGGAGCTCACGTCGAAGGTGAGGTCATGATCGACGGCAATAACCTCTACGGGCCGGGTGTCGACCCCGTTCTGGTGCGCCGGCAGGTCGGGATGGTCTTCCAGCGCGCGAACCCGTTCCCGACAATGTCGATCCGTGACAACGTTCTGGCGGGCGTCACCCTCAACAACCGCAAAATCTCGAAGGCCGATGGTGACGTGCTCGTCGAGAAGTCGCTGCAGGGCGCGAACCTCTGGAACGAGGTCAAGGATCGCCTCGACAAGCCCGGCATGGGTCTCTCCGGTGGCCAGCAGCAGCGCCTCTGCATCGCGCGCGCGATCGCCGTCTCGCCCGATGTCGTGCTGATGGATGAGCCGTGCTCGGCCCTCGACCCGATCTCGACCCTCGCCATCGAGGACCTCATCGAGGAACTCAAGCAGGACTACACGATCGTGATCGTGACCCACAACATGCAGCAGGCATCCCGGGTCTCCGATCGCACCGCCTTCTTCAACATCGCCGGCACAGGCAAGCCGGGAAAGCTGATCGAGTACAACGACACCAACACGATCTTCTCGAAGCCGAGCGTGCAGGCGACGGAAGACTACGTCTCCGGCAAGTTCGGATAGAGCTCGGGTACAGGAAAGGGCCGGACACCTCGCGGTGTCCGGCCCTTTGCCGTGGTCGGGTCAGACGGTCGGGATCGAGATGAACGTTCCCGACGTCGGTGTCTTCGAGCCACCGGCCGGTTCGATCGTGATTCCTACGGTGTCGCCGGCTGTCATGGTGCCGTCGAGCACCTGGGTCGACCTGCCGTTGTCCGAGGGGACGAAGGTTCCCGCCGGCTTCGCGACCGATCCGGTGATGTACCAGAGTTCGTACGTCTTGCCGGAGGGCGGCGGCGCGAGCTTGTCGAGCACGACAGCCGAGCGACCGAGCGAGTTGGACCACACCAGGGTGGCCTTCCCACCTCCGGCGATCGCCGTCTCGGCGTGCTGCGAGTCGGCTGCCGTCGTGATCTCGGTGTAGCTCGACGCCTGCTGTGCGATCTGCGTGTTGTGGTTTGCGGACTGGATGACGTTGCCACCGATGAAGATGGCGACGGCAGCGGCCGCAGCGACGAGGTAGGTCGCCGGGCGGGTGAACCACCGGCGCTCCACCTTCGAGGACGGACGGTGGACTGCTCGGAGTGCGCGGGCATCCGCGAAGGATGCGACGTTGGACGGAGTGGAGATCTCATCGAATCTCGACAGCTGCGGTGTTATCGCGATCTGGGCCATCAGCGATGCCTTCAGCGCGGGCGGCGGGGCGATCGGTTGAGTCGCGAGGCCGAGCATCACGGCGGTATCGGTCAGGGTGGCCACTTCAGCTCTCGCCTCCTCAGACGTCAACAGGTAGTTCTCGAAATCAACTCGCTCGGGCTCATCGAGAGCTCCGAGTGCATACGCACCAGCAAGCAGGTGTAGATCATCACGACTGGTCATGATGCGACTCCTAACTCATCGCGGAGACGGATCATCCCGTCGCGCAATCTGGTTTTCACGGTACCAATCGGCACCTTGAGCATTGCTGCTACTTCACTGTGGCTATAGCCGCCGTAATACGCAAGAGTGACGGCCTGGCGCTGCAGTTCTGTCAACTGCGCCATTGCCTTCTTCACCCTCTCGTGTTCAATGGTCACTTCCACTGCTTCAGAAACATTGTCGTACTCGCCGACGTAGTCCCGGATGCCGATTTTGACATCCCGATCCCTGCCGGCCTGTGATGCACGGATCCGGTCGACGGCCCTTCTGTGGGCCATCGTCAGGATCCAGGTGGATGCTCCGCCCTTGCTCGGCTCGTACCGTGTGGCGTTCGTCCAGATCTCGAGGAAGACCTCCTGGGTCACCTCTTCAGACTGGGCGTGGTCCACGAGCAGCCGACGGATCAGCCCGAATACTCTCGGGGAGATCTCGTCGTACAGCGCGGCGAAAGCCTTCTGGTCCCCCTTGGCGACTAGGCCGAGAAGTTCCTCTTTGGATGGCGGCGACTGCACGGACTCGAAGTCCTGGTTGCTGTCGGTCTCACGGGGCACAAGCTCAAGCATGTCAAACATTCCTTGTTGTTGTGATTTCCACGATTCCGAACCAGAGCGTCGTGCTGCTGTCGTTCATCCGTTCTGTGTTGAGTTGGATGCTTCCGACCCCAACAGTCGCGAATCCATTGGATCCGACTTTCGTGCCGTTCGGGTAGGTCACGAATACAGTTCGGAGCAGCGCCCCGTAACAGATTGGTATCGACCCAGAATCAGGGGGTACGCCACTGCCGGTGCGTCTCTCCACGCGGGCCATGTCATCGCACGGGCCGCCGAGGGCAGAGGGAGGCCGGGCCGCAGAACGCCTCTCGGCGCATGGCCGCTCGGAGCGGCTAATAGTGGAGCCCGGGGTTACTGCGGCCCGGCGGTGGCCCTTGCGAGCCGTTGTCCAGTGTACCCGCAGCACCATCCGGGCTACCTGTCAGTCGAGCGTTCCCGATCGCCAGAGGCGTGCGCAGGAGGTGAACTCCGCCGCGGTCTGCGAGAGCCGGAGGGCGCGGGTGGTGAGCTCGGTCGCTCGCTCGGGGGATGTCGCGTCCGAGTCATCCGCGACGCTCGTGCAGCCGAGCGCCGTGATGCGGCAGAACGCGGCGGCACGATCGAGCGCCACGGCGAAGTCGCCCTCGAAGAGACCGCGGAGGATCTGGTCGGCGAGGGTGGTGATCTCGTCCGGCCCGGTCGGCGCGGTCGCCCCGGCGACCACCGGGTCGATGCTGGTGGCGATCTCGCTCCCGCGCTGGAAGAGAAAGCTGGTGCCGACAGCATCCTGTCGCACCAACGCGCGAAGGAGATAGATGCGCCAGAGGGCCCCGGGAAGACTTCGTGGGCTCGCGCGGGCCCACAGTTCGGCGACGGCGTCGATGCCGTTCTGATCGGTGAAGGCGACGAGCCGGTCGACGATCTCACTCTCGGGATTGTCGCGCACGCGGCTGAGCAACGCGTTCGCCGTCTCGTGGGCGACGCGACTGATCTGGGCGGGATCTTCGCCGCCGACGAACGTGTCGAACTTGTCGCCCGAATACTGGGTGGGCTTATGGAACTCGTCGGTCATCCCTTCCAGCCTAAACGACGCCGCAGATCCGATAGGTTTGTTGGCAGGGGCCTCTAGCTCAGTTGGTAGAGCATCGGACTTTTAATCCGTGGGTCGTCGGTTCGAGCCCGACGGGGCCCACCGTCTGAATGGGGATGCCGGGCTGTTGCCGCTCGGTAGGCGGCTCGCCGGAGGGCCGTCCAACATCAGAATTTCGCGATCTGAGGCCATCAACTTTATGATTTGCGCGATTCCGACCGCGGTGTCATGTCGAGTGCCACGGTCGCGTCGCCGACGAAGCCGTCTCAGATTCGCTCGCTATGAGTTCGGGACGCTTGCCAAATATGCGTCGTTTACGTTGACGTATACGAGAGGCCGTCCGGCGAGCAACAAGGTCAGCGTCGACGGCGTGAGAGCGGTCTTTGTTGCTCCGGCGAGCGTGTAGATCGTCCCGGTAACGGCCGACCTGATCAACGCCGGGTCGAGAGTACTCGTATTCCTCGTCACGACCCCGCACAATGATGCGGAGAAAGCAGTTATCGGCAAGCTGCCGGCCGCTGAACTCGGCAGCGGCCACAGCCGGCCGGAACCCGCCACATACTGCGCGCCTGCACAACTGACCAGGTTGGTGAGCGGGATACCTGACGCCCCGATGATGGTTGCATCGGAAACGACCGAGTACGAAGTGGACAGACCCATATCGCTGGCCGTAGCGAAGCTCGTGATGGGAAAGAGAGTTGCCGAGCCATCCACCAGATACACCGTGGGACTCGACGCCGACTTCACCAACTCCCCCGGATACACCGCATCCGCACCAACCGGCAAGGACGCGAGGAAGCTCGGCGCCACGGTCGCAAAGCGCGGCGGGGATCGGGCGCTCAGGGCGGCCATCTGCGCGAATGAGGCCATCGCGTGGACGGTTCCCTGCGGATCCACATACCAAATCGTCGGAGAGGCGGCGGTCTTGACGAAGAGCGCCCCACTGATGACCTGGCCCGCAGACCCTGGGACGTAGAGGCAGAGAAGCGAAGACGCTCTCGTCGTGGGCAGAGTGCCGACCAACCTCGGGTCGAGGGACACGACTCCGCCGGCGCTCGTTATATAGTCCCCTCCACCGCAGTCGAGGATGCTCGTAAGCGGTGCCGACTCGGCGGTGTAGAACGAGGCGAATTGTGCTGGAGTGACCGAGACGTAATTCGTGGAGAAATTGTAGGCCGCCACGAGATCCATGGTCGGGACGGGAATGACATCGAAATTCGAGTTCACGACGTATAGCTGCGGAGAAGCCGTCGACTTGATCAGCGTTCCCGGGGGAAAGGCGACCAGTCCGTTGGGAAGCGACTCCAGGTAACTCGATGCAACCGTCAGGAACTTATTCTGTCCGGACCCGATCGCGGGACCTCCGAACATCCCGACGTGGAGGATGTCTTTGTAGCCGTCGGCGTTGAGCAGCCACATGTTCGAACTGCCGCTCTCGGTGATGAAAAGGGGGTCGGGAGCTGGAATGGCGCTCTTGGGGATGGCGTCGCACGTGTCGTCCGCGAGGGATGTGACGGGTAAAGTCCCGACCTGGGTCGAGGAGACCGGCCAGAGCTTGCCCGCTGAGGCGATGTAGTCATCGCCGTAGCAATCGACGATGCTGCTGAGCGGAGTGGGCGAGATGGTGTTGCCGTTGGTGGCGTCCGGCACGATCTCGTTGTCGGGTACGACCGAATATGTGGTGGGTAAGCCCATTGCTGCTACGACGTCGAAAGAAGCGATCGGAATGAAGTTGTCCCCTCCGTCGACGAAGTAGACCGTTGGTGAGGTTGCGGTCTTCACAAGTGAATCGGAGGGAATGACTCCGACCGGTGCCACCGAGAGGTTGATTGTGGTCACGCTCGCCGCAGCCACCGATACGGGGTGGTCGGTGAGGTACTGACCGTAGAGCTTGGCGCTCGAATAGACGAGAAGGAACTTGTATGCGTCAGGGGCCAGATCGGCGATTCGGTAGGTGTAGGAGCCGTTCGAACCCGTGACCGGATAATCCTTCGGGCCGCTGGAAACCCATGCGTTGGAGACGGAATCGAAGACCTCGACCTCGACGTTGACGTCACCTGCCGCGACGTCGGTGGCAGTCGCTGCGTCGGCGGGCAATGTCACTGATCCGGTGACGACGGCATCCGGATAGAGGCCGGCGTCGATGCTCTTTGCTGACGTGCCATTCGCGAGGTTCACGTAGTCGGGCAGGTAATATTCGCTGACGTGATCGAACGCCTGAGTCGCGTAGCCGGGGTGGCTGAAATCGACCTCGTAGTCACCGTCGAGAAGGCCCCTGAGCGAATACGATCCGTCAGCGGCGCTGGTCGTCGTGGTGGCACCGAGGGAATTGCCCGTTTTCGGCTGAAAGGCAAGCGCGGTGACCGTGACCCCGGACAGCGCGACGCCATTGGCGTCTGTCACGGTGCCGGAGATCGAGTTTGCGACAGCGAGGACGACCGGCGCCGTGGATGTACTGGAAGTGATCGAGATGCAGTTGCTCGAGGTGCATGACGATCCCACGGGTGAGGGAACGACGCCGTTGAAATAGCTCCCCGCCCCCCTGTAAGTCAGCGTGATTCGGTAAGGGACGCCCGCCAGGAGCGTGACGGTCCAATTTCCGCTTGCATCGGTGGTCGTGGTGGAAAAAAGTGGTTGCCCCCACGCCTGTTCGTCGTAAACCGACACCAACACATCCCCCACCCCTGAGGTGTGAGTAGCGTCCCCGAGATTGACGTGACCTGACAGTGTGGCCTGTGCCAGGAGAACGCCGGAAACGACCGGGGTATAGGTGTAGTAAATGACTACCTCAGCGAGCGAATCCAATTGCTTATAGGCACCGCCTCGGTTATAGCTGTAAACGAGGGTGTAAGCGTCATCGGGAAGACCGGTGACAGTGAACGCACCCGTCGCGTCAGTGGTTGCCGATATCCCGGGCAGGATCGCTCCCGTGCCTCCCCACAATTTCACTGTCACTGTCACGTCCCCGGCCCCCGCAGGAGTCGACGATGAGCCCAGATATGCATGCCCCGTGATACTGGCGAATCCCTCGATGATTTCCATCGGGATTGCCGACGGGCCCGTATATCCATTCAAGGAGTTAGCGGCCTCCGATCCGCCCGCCCCCACGCCGAACCAACCGCTGTGATAGGGCCCCGATCCCAGGTACTTGAAATAGAGGTAGTAGTTGACGTACTGCTGCACATTGGACAGGGTGTACGAGCCCGTGCTATCTGTCAGCACCCCCCCGGTTGTCGGCACCACCGCAGGATCCAGGGACAAGAAAACTTCTACCTCGCCAGCACCGGCAAGGGACGACGACGAACCGATACCGACCTTGCCGACGAAGGAACCCGGCGACACCATGAGTTCGTCGACACCGCTGATATCGAGAGACCCCAAGTTTTCTTGCACCGGGCGGATGCCGTACGCGGTTGCGCCCGAGTAAGCGAAGTCAAGTTCGTAAGATTTGTTAGACGGCAGAGCAGGGCTGACATAGTTCCCCTTCGCATCCACCGCCACTGACCCCGACGATCCTGAAACGGAGCCCAGAACAGAGAATTTGATGGTCACGGTGCCAGCAGGGGCGGAATGGGCAAGGTTTCCCAGAGCCACGTGACCGCTGATGAAATTGGTTGGAGAAACGACCGACGCGGAAGACGGAATCGTCGCTGCAGCAGCGGTTGGCGTCGAAGAAACGGGCGCGCTGGGAGAATGCGTCGCTGAAGGAGCGGGTGTCGCCGACGGGGCACTCGCTGACCCTGGCGTTGTGGTCGCCGTCGTTGTCGGCATCGGTACAGGTGTCGGATCTGCCGCATTGGCTGGTGCTGCAACACCGACACCGGTCAGCGCGATCACGATGATCGACGCGCAGATGCCGGTGATCACGACGTTTCGGGACGTCGCGAAAGGGAAGATCGTCATTGGGCGGGTACTCCAAATGCTCGGGCGCGCTCACAGGCGCAGCCCATGATGAGCGTGAACATATCACCGGTTATGGCAACTCACCTAGCGAAGCTCGTAATGCGGTCGGCCCCACTTTTGGGGGCACGGTGACGCTCGTTCGCGATGCGCGCTGCGTCTTCGTCTGCACGAGAACCCGTACAACCGAGAAGGCTTCTGAAAGTTCATATCGATGACGATGGGTCGGGCGGCTACGAACGTGGTGACGATCTGAACCTCGGCACTCTTCGGTCGCTCTGGCCGAGCGGGAGTTAGACATCCGCGCGGGTTGCCGGATAAGGTAAGCCTTACCTAAACTTTGAGGATCACATGCCCCGCAATCGAAAACTGTTGGTCGCTATCGCCCTTGCGGCGACAACTCTCACCGCGCTCGCAGCCTGCAGTTCGTCGATGCCCGCGTCAACGGTGCCCCCGAAGAGTGACAAGCCGAGCGGCTCGATCACCGTGTACAACGCACAGCACGAAGCGCTGACCCAGGCCTGGGCCGATGCGTTCACGAAGAAGACAGGCGTCACCGTCACCCTCCGAAACGGCGATGACTCGGAATTCAGCAATCAAATCGTGCAAGAGGGATCGGCGTCTCCCGCGGATGTCTTCCTCACCGAGAATTCCCCGGCCATGTCGCTCGTCGACAGGGCCGGCCTGTTCTCGAAAGTCGACGGTGCGACGCTCAGCCAGGTGCCGAGCGCCTATCGCCCGTCATCCGGGCGCTGGACGGGGATTGCCGCGCGCTCTACCGTTCTCGTCTACAACCCGTCGAAGCTCTCGACCGCACAGCTGCCGAAGTCGCTCCTCGATCTCGCCGATGCGAGCTGGAAGGGTCGCTGGGCCGCATCGCCATCGGGCGCCGACTTCCAGGCGATCGTGAGCGCGGTGCTCAAGGTCAAGGGCAAGAGCGCGACGCTGTCGTGGCTGAAGTCCATGAAGACCAACTCGGTCGCCTACAAGGGCAACAGCACGGTGATGAAGGCTGTCAATGCCGGCGAGATTCCGGCGGGCGTCATCTACCACTATTACTGGTTCGGTGATCAGGCGGGAACCGGAGAGAACAGCAAGAACACGAAGCTCTACTACTTCAAGAATCAGGACCCGGGGGCATTCGTCAGCGTTTCTGGCGGCGGAGTGCTGAAGACCAGCAAGAATCCGGTCGCGGCCCAGGCATTTCTCGCCTTCATCACCGGGAAGGCCGGCCAGGACATCCTCCGGACGGGAACCTCGTTCGAATACCCTGTAGCCAAGGGGGTTTCGGCCAACCCGGCGCTTCCGTCACTGACGAGCCTCGATGCCCCGACGATCGACCCGGCAAACCTCAACAGTAAGGATGTCACCGACCTCATGACACAGGCAGGACTCCTCTGACCCGGTGAGCAGGCTCGCAGGTCGACCTCGCACCCCCGTAGCCATCCTCTCGATGGCCGCGGGGGTTTCGCTGCTGGGCCTGATCCCCCTCGGCTACGTGATCGTCACCAGTGTGATGACCGGCTGGCCGACCTTCTCGGCCCTGGTCTTCCGCCCGCGCGTCGGCGAACTGCTCGTCAACACGGTGCTGCTCGTCGTCGTCACGGTGCCGCTCTGCGCGCTGGTCGGGCTCGTCGCGGCGTGGATCATCGAACGAACGACGCTACCCGGAAGGCGCGCATTCGCCGTTCTGCTCGTGGCACCCCTCGCGATACCGGCCTTCGTCAACAGCTACGGCTGGGTCAGCCTCGTGCCTTCGCTCAACGGCCTGTGGTCGGGAGTGCTCGTCGCGGGCCTGTCGTATTTTCCGCTCGTCTACCTTCCCTGCGTCGCCACGCTGAGGCGACTCGATCCCGGCATCGAGGAGGCCGCGGCATCCCTCGGGCTGTCTCCCGCCCGCGTCTTCCTGCGAGTCGTGCTGCCTCAACTGCGGCTCAGCCTGCTCGGCGGCAGCCTCATCATCGCCCTCCACTTGCTGTCGGAGTACGGCGCGTTCGCTCTCATCAGGTTCGACACCTTCACCACCGCGATAGTCGAGCAGTTCCGTTCCACGTTCAACGGTCCGGCGGCGACAGCCCTCGCGAGCGTGCTCGTCACCCTCTGCCTCGTGCTGCTCGTCGGGGAGACCGGCGGTCGCGGGCGATCGAGATACGCGCGGGTCGGATCCGGTTCGGCGCGGCCCGCGCCCCGTCAGCGGCTCGGGCTCTCGCGGATCGCAGCCTTCTCGTTCCTCGGGGCGATCGTGCTGCTGTCGGTCATCGTTCCCTTCGCCAGCGTCGCGCGCTGGATAGTGGATGGCGGAGCCGCCGCCTGGGCGAATCCCCTCCTTCCGGCGGCTCTCCTGCAAACGCTCGGCTACGGCCTCGTCGGCTCGGTGATCGCGGCCGCCGTCGCCTTCCCGATCTCGATTCTCGCGGTTCGCTACCCCTCCCCGCTCGCGAAGGGGCTCGAATCGGTGAACTACGTGACGAGCTCACTCCCCGGAATCGTGACGGCACTCGCCCTCGTCACCGTGAGCATCCGTCTCGTGCCCGGTATCTACCAGAGCGCGCTCGTCGTGGTGCTCGCGTACTGCCTGATGTTCCTGCCGCGCGCGATCGTGACCCTGCGGGCCGGACTCTCGCAGGTGCCGCCCGGCATCGAAGAGGCCGCGCGGTCGCTCGGCCTCCGCCCGAGCCTGACGTTCGCGCGCGTGACGCTTCGGTTCGTCATGCCCTCTGCTGTCGCGGCCGCGGCTCTTGTCTTCCTCGGGGTGGCGAACGAGCTGACGGCGACCCTCCTGCTCGCACCGAATGGAACCCGAACGCTCGCCACCCAGTTCTGGTCCAACGTCAATGACATCGACTATGCGGGAGCAGCGCCGTATGCGACGCTGCTCATCGTGCTCTCGCTTCCCGTCACCTTCCTCCTCTTCTCCCGGTCAAAACTGGTGAGCACCGTATGAGCGAGGTGGAATTCGCCGGGGTCGACAAATCGTTCGGCGAGACGAAGGCGCTGGATTCGGTACGGCTGGTGGTGCCCGACGGCTCCCGAACGGCGGTGATCGGCGGATCGGGCTCCGGAAAGTCGACGCTCCTGCGGCTGATCAGCGGGTTCGAGCGGCCGGACTCCGGCGTGATCTCCCTCGGCGGGGAGATCGTCGCATCGACGAAAGTCTTCGTTCCGGCCCATCGCAGGAACGTCGGCCTTGTCTCCCAGGACGGCTCGCTTTTTCCCCAGCTGACCGTCGCCGAGAACATCGCCTTCGGCATGCGCGCCTCCGGCACCGCTGGCGGGCAAGGTTCGGTCGATTCGCTTCTCGACATGGTCGCGCTCGATCGACGATTCGCGCCTCGACGGCCGGACGAACTCTCCGGTGGCCAGCAGCAGCGAGTCGCGCTCGCACGGGCTCTCGCACGACGACCGAGAGTGATGCTGCTCGACGAACCATTCTCGGCGCTGGACACTTCTCTGCGCATCTCTACGCGCCAGGTCGTCTCGGACACGCTCTCTGCGGCCGGGATCACTACCATCCTGGTGACCCACGACCGGGCGGAAGCGCTCGCCTTCGCCGATCAACTCGTCGTGCTGCACGACGGGGTACTCGTGCAGACGGGCACTCCGGAAGAGTTGTACCGTCATCCCGCCGATCTCGGAACGGCCGAGCTCCTCGGCGAGTGCGTCGTCGTGGATGGCGCGATCACCGGGCCTGCAGTCGCCGAGACGCTCCTCGGGCGCGTGCCGATCGCCGCGGCGTCCGGCACCGTCGTCGGGTCGTCGATGCGCATTCTGTTTCGGCCGGAGCAGCTGTCGGTCGTCGCAACGGAGGCGGCCGACACAGACGTGGCCGACACAGACGTGGCCGCCGGGCCGGTGGCGGTCGTCGCCTCCGTCGAATTCCTCGGGGCGGAGGTGTCACTCGTCGTTCAGATCGGAGGCGGGGCCGGCTTGCTGACGGTGCGTCATCCCGCAGCGAACGCTCCGCACCGGGGGCAACGGGTGACAGTGCGCGTGCTCGGTGCCGGGGTCGTGTTGGGCGGGAGTATCCGCGGGACCTAGTGCCCGCGCCCCCGGTTCGGAGGCGGCGCATACTCGGAGCATGCCTGCATCGGTTCGAGAGACAACGGTCAATCAGCTCGTCACACGGCTGATGCGTCGTTTTCCGAGAGCAACGAGGAGCCATGTCGTCGAGACCGTCTCCGAGGAATACGACATTCTCGCCGGAAACCCGATCCGCACCTACGTTCCGAACCTCGTCGAGCATGCCGCTCGGGCGCGGCTGACCCGGGAGGCGCGACTCGCGGCCTGAGCGCGGTCACCGGCGGCGGCGAGACATCCGCCCCTCCACGAGCGGCGGGATGATCGCCGGAGCAATCCCGAGCAGAGCAAGCGCAAGGATGATCTCGACCATGCCGAGGCCGAAGTAGATGCTCTGCAGAAACGAGTACTGCCGGATCATCGCTAGTTCGATGAAGATCCACACCATCATGCCGAAGCCGGCGACACCGGTCCAGACGAGGCTGCTCGGCAGGCGTCTCTGCAGTACGACGGCCGCGAGGAGCTGCGTGCCGCCCACCACGATTCCGAGGATCAGGCCCGGGATCAGGTACGACGAGAAGGGCGAGCCGACGAGATAACTCACCGGGATCGGCCCCCCGTTGGCCTGCACGGCGAGCACAGCACCGGAAAACGCCGACACCGCACCGAAATAGAGAAGAACGAGCAGCGACCGTCGAGCGAGGGCGGCTCGGGGATGGTCGACAGCCCTCCCGGCGAATTCCCTCGGAAGCGGTGGGCTGAGGCGATCACTGCGGGTCATGAGACGAGGGTGCCCCCACGACCCGGAATGCAGCGGGCCGAAGGTCCCGCAGATCGTCGAACGATGGTCATCTGCCCGACCCCTGATCGCGGATGCCGTTCACCCTGGCGTCATCGAGCTCGGCCACCATGGGTCGGATGATGCCGATTGCCCTCCCGTGATCGAGTCGCCCGGTGTCGTCGGCGTGACCGGTGTGGCCCCCGCGCCGTCCCGTCTGGAGACGGCGGCGCGCGGCATCCATCCGATCCTGCGTGCGGTCGTCGGCGCAGCCACTGTCTGGTTCTGCGCTCGGATGATTCTCGTGCTGTGGTCGATCGCGGTGCAACTGAGCTCCCCGGCGGGTAGCCATTTGTTCTCCCACCGGAGTTGGCCGGCCACCCTCTTCTTCCGGTGGGACAGCCTCTACTTCGCCGGCATCGCCGAACACGGCTACTTCGGGACCGCTTCGCTCGCCACCTGGCCGGCCTTCTTTCCCGGCTATCCGGTCGCGACGCGGATCGTGGCCGTCGTCATCGGGGGGACCGCCCCCTCGCAGGCTGTCAGCACGGTGTCGATGGCTGTGGTGGTGACGGGGGCGTCGCTGGTCGCAACGGTGCTGTTCTGGCTACTCGTGCAGCAGCGCTCGGGTGGCCGCGCCGCGCTGGCAGCCACTGTGCTCTTCGCCGCCGGGCCGTATTCGCTGTTTCTCGTCGCCTCCTATTCCGAGGCCCTGTTCCTCGCGTTCGCCCTGGGTGCCTGGTTGCTGGCAGGTCGCGGGTATTGGTTCCCGGCGGGCGTTCTCGCGGCTGGAGCGTCGCTCACCCGCGCAAACGGGGTGTTCCTCATCGTGGCGCTCGTCGTGCTCTACGTGATTCACCGACGAAGTACGGGTGCGCCCTTCTTCGCACGGGCGCTCGGGCTCGCGGCGCTCGGGTTCTGCGGTGTCGGCACGTATTTCCTCTACCTCTTCGCCCGCACCGGCGACCCGTTTGCCTGGACCCACGCCGAGAACCTTGGCTGGAAGCGATCTGTCCGACCGCCGTGGGAGACGCTCTGGAACACGGCCGACGTCGCCCTCCACTCCAGCTGCCTGGCAACGCGACAGCAGTCCTTCCTCGAGATCTTGTTCGCCACCCTTTTCGTCATGGCACTCGTGGTGCTCATCCGGCGCCGGTTGTGGGCAGAGGCGACCTTCCTCGGGATCACCCTGCTCTGCCTGATGACGAGCACGACGTATCAGTCTCTCGCGCGAACCAGCGTCGTGCTCTTCCCCCTCCCGATCCTGCTCGCCACCGCACTCACCTCGCGCCGTCGACGGTGGATCTATTGGACAGCCGTGATCGTCGGGTTTGCTCTCCTGCTCTTCAACACGCGGCAGTTCGCTCTGGGTCTCTGGAGCGATTGACGGTTCGGCACCAGCCCCTATCTTTGGACCATGACCACTCAGCCGACAGTCCTCTTCGTCTGCATCCACAATGCCGGTCGTTCGCAGGTGGCCGCCGGCTACCTCAGTAGCCTCTCCGGCGGCGCGATCACTGTGCGCTCCGGCGGCTCGGAGCCCGGCAATCAGATCAACCCGATCGCGGTCCAGGCCATGGCAGAGGAGGGCATCGACATCTCGCACGGTGTGCCGCAACTGATGACCGCCGAGCAGGTCAGGGATTCGGATGTCGTCATCACGATGGGATGCGGCGATGTCTGCCCGATCTTCCCTGGCAAGCGTTACGAGGACTGGGGGTTGACCGATCCTGCCGGCCGGTCCCTCGACGAGGTGCGCCCGATTCGCGACGAGATCAGAAAGCGCGTGGAGGCGCTGCTCGGGCAGTTGCTGCCGGAGGACCTGCCGCCGCAGTAGGTACCGGCAAGTTCGTCGTGGTGAGTGGCGAAGGGGAGTTCGACGACCTGTACCACGCTATTATCTGCATATGCGCGCAGATAAGCAGATTTGTGGAAGGGATCCCGACAGCCAGTTCGTCGAACTGGCGGTCGAGGTGTTCTCGATGCTCGCCGACGCCACGCGGGTCCGTCTGCTGCTGGCCCTGCGAGACGGCGAACAGTCGGTCAACGCCCTCGCCGAATTCGTCGACAAGTCTCCCGCCGCCGTCTCGCAGCATCTCGCCAAGCTGAGGCTCGCGCGCTTCGTCACCACCCGGCAGGAAGGCACCCGGGTGTATTACCGGCTCGAGAACGAGCATGCCAGCCAACTCGTTTCCGACGCGATCTTCCAGGCGGAGCACTCCCTCGGCGGGACTCCGCGACACCACCACGAGCGAAGAGAGACGACATCTTGAGCACCACGCACGAGCACGACCACGAGCACGACGACCACGAGCACGACCACGACCACGGGCACGACCACGACGATCACGGCCACGAGCACGGCGGCCACTCCCACGGTCCGGGCGGCCACTCGCATCCGACCGGGATCAAGGGGTTCTTCTACGGCCTCTTCGTACCCCACAGCCACGACGCGGCGGACTCGATCGACGATGCACTCGAGGCAAGCACCGAGGGTGTGCGGGCGCTGAAGATCAGCCTCTTCATCCTTCTCGCCACGACGCTCTTGCAGTTCGTCGTCGTGTTGATCAGCGGATCCGTGGCTCTGCTCGCCGACACCATCCACAACTTCTCCGACGCGCTCACGGCCGTTCCGCTCTGGATCGCCTTCATCCTCGGACGCCGGATCGCCACCCGTCGCTTCACCTACGGATACGGCCGCGCCGAAGACCTCGCCGGCCTGTTCATCGTCGCCGTCGTCGCGCTCTCAGCGATCGTCGCCGCCTGGCAGTCGATCACCCGCCTCATCCACCCCGAGACGCTGCACAACCTGTGGTGGGTCGCCGCTGCCGGCCTGATCGGATTCGCGGGCAACGAGGCCGTAGCGGTCTACCGCATCCGGGTCGGTCAACGGATCGGATCGGCGGCCCTCGTCGCCGATGGAGTGCACGCGCGGCTCGACGGCTTCACCTCGCTGGCCGTCGTCCTCGGTGCTGTCGGAGTGATGCTCGGCTTCCCTCTCGCCGATCCCATCGTCGGCCTCGTGATCTCCGCCGCGATCATCGTGCTGCTCTGGGGAACGGTCCGAAGCATCGGCCGCAGGCTGATGGACGGCATCGAGCCGGAGCTCGTCGACCGTGGGCAGCACGCGCTCGAGCACACGCCCGGCGTGATCTCGGTGCCGAAGATCCAGTTGAGATGGGTCGGACACCGGCTGCAGGGGGCTGCGACCCTCGTGCTCGCCGACGTCGCGCTCACCGAAGCGGACCGCATCACCCACGAGGCCCAGCACCGGATCGGTGACGCCCTTCCGAACCTCGACGAGATGACCCTCAGCACCACGACGGTCGCCACCGTCGCTGCGCCACACTCGCACGCCGACACTGCCGGCGACTGACGCGCATCCGACGGACTGAGAGAATCGGCCAGTGACATCGACTCCGGCCACCGCCCGCGAGTTCGCGCTGATCCGTCGCGGAAGGGCGCTCGAGTGGAGCACGCTCGGGTGGAATGTCGTCGGTGTGGTCATCCTCGGGTTTCTCGCGGCGACCAGTTCCTCGGTCGCCCTCCTGGGCTTCGGGCTCGACAGTCTCATCGAGATCGGTGCGAGCGCGGTTGTGCTGTGGGAACTGTCGGGCACCGGGGAGGATCGTCAACGACAGGCGCTTCGGATGATCGGCCTCGCATTCATCGCGCTCGCCGCCTACCTCGTCGTGCAGTCCGCGATCGCCCTGGTGAGCCAGCACCACGCGTCACCGAACGCGGCGGGCGTCGCTTGGACGGGCGTCACGGCGATCGTGATGTTCGGCCTCGCCGTCGGCAAGACACGCACCGGGCGCGCGCTCGGCAATCCCGTGCTTCTCGCCGAGGGGAAGGTCACCGCCATCGACGGTATCCTCGCGGTCGCGGTGCTCGTCGGGGTCACGCTCGACCTGCTCTTCGGATGGTGGTGGGCCGACCCCCTCGCCGGGCTCGTCATCGTCTTCTACGCCGTGCGGGAAGCGGTCGCGATCTTCCGCGCCGGGCCAGGCTGAGTGCGCCAGCGGCCGCAAGCTGTGAGGACTCTCACGCCTTCCACCCACCGGTCGAGACCGCCGCCGCCTAGATTACGGAGGGACCCGAATCGCGATCCGACGCGATGCCGAAAGTCGACGACCAAAGTAAGGCGCGCTCATGACCTATTCCGCAACCGCTTCCCACTCGGCCGCTCCCCCAGAGGGATCCCGTCGGTTCGTTGCGACCTTCGTCGCGTGCGTCGTCGTGGTCATCGCGGTGATCGTCTTCGGTCTCGTTATCGCGAAGAACACAGCCAACACCGTCGCGGAGACGAATCTCCTTGCGCAGCTCTCGCGTTCCCGGGTGTCGTCGGTCGTCGATCTCTCGCTGGCCCTTGACAAGATCTTCAGCCCTACGTTCGCCATCGTGATCGGCGTCGTCGCCGCCGCGCTGGTCTTCCTGGCGTCGAGGAAGTGGGTGACCGTCATCCACTTCGTGCTGCTGATGGCCGGAACCTGGCTCGGGAGTGAGGTCGTGAAGCTGATCGTGCACCGACCGCGGCCCACCGCACGGCTCGCGGACACGCTGGTGCCGAATCCGGATCCGGACAGCTATCCGAGCGGGCACGTCTGCTTCGCCGTCGGGCTCGGGTTCGCCCTCTTCGTCGTCATCGCCAATGCGCGTCTGAAGGTGATCGTCGCGATTCTCGCGGTGATCCTGTCGATCGGGACCGCCTGGACGCGCGTCTATCTCGGCATCCACTACCCGACCGATGCGATCGCCTCGCTCGTCTACTCGGCCGCCGCGTTCATCGCGATCGAAGCTCTGTGGCGTCAGTTCTCCGGCCGGATCTTCCGCGGGGCCAGGAGCAGCACCGCCGCCTAGCCTCTTCCCTCGGTTCAACCTCCGCAGTATGATCAGGTCACTCTGACGGGCGCGACGCATAGGTCGCGAAGTGTCCGTACGTTGCACGGTGCCGCTCGAAGACGACCGCACCGGAAGACAAGGCCACCCGAAGACAACGGGTCGAGAAGGAGGCGACAATGACTGACTGTTGCGATGGAAGCTGTTGCACGGCAGGCTGCGCTGAAAGCTGCGTCTGCTGCTGATTACGGCAACGTGGGCTCCCCGGCCGGCATCGTCCGCTCGGGGAGTTTTCTCGTTAACGGGATGCTCCCGGATGGTACGACGCGGCCACGACCGGATCGTTACGATCGGACTGTGATGGATGCCGCGCGCTCGCACCAGCGAGCGTCGCCGATCCGTCTGGCAGTCGTCGCTGTCCTCGTAGGAGTGGCAATCGGAGGGTCGCGAGACCCCACCACCTGAATCCGGCGATGGCGCTCATCAACGGCGCCCCCGATGGCGCTGCTCACGGTCGGCGCCCCCGACGTCCTCCTCAGCAGAGACGTTCTCGGAGTGCCACTCGCGGTCAGCCGGTGGCAAAGCAGCGAACACTTTTGCCGCGGGAGCTCATCCGCCCCATTCGCTCACGTGCCGTTCACCGAGTCGCAAACTCGGCGGCGCACACTGCATCCATGATCGCTCTCGCCCTCGAGGTCCGCCCGACGGAAACAACGGAAACGTCGCTGTGGCTCGACCTGATCCGCCATCGGCTTCGTCATTTCGACTCACTCGCGCTCGACAACGGGCAGTCACTCGTGCTGATGCCGGGCATCGGATCGATCCTCGTCGATGACGACGGCTTCGTGCTTCGGCTGCACGGTGTCTGCCGCGACGAACGCGCGGTCGCGACGCTTCGAGCGGCTCTCGCGAACGAGATCGCGGCTGCTGTCCCGGAGAGCGTCGGCGGCACCCGCGTCACCCTCGACTGGTCGATGCCTACCGTCGTCCCCGTACCGCTACGAGGGTAGAAGCTGCGAAGCGGGAAGCTGCGAGGCGGAAGTCGTCAGGCAGCCGGGTTGCCGAGCAGGTGCTGGCGAATCCGATCCTTGGCCGAGCGCTCGACGAGCACCGGAACGAAGTCTCGAACGGGCGCTCCCTCGAAATTGGCGACCGCATCCCGCACGACGGATTCGACCTCGATACGACCGAACTCGGGAAAACGACCCGCCAGTCTTTCGATGACCTGGTCGACTGCCTGCTTCTCTTTGACGGCATCCATACCCCCGATTGTGGGGGCACGGGGGCGCTTCGTCAATATTGCGTTTTTCCGGCAGTCGGGATAGCGCGATTGCCACACCCCGACAGGCTGCCTACCGTTGAAGCCACAGCTCGAATCGAAAGGATCCCCAGTGACTCACGTACACCCGGATATGGTGCGAGTGATCGGTGCTCATCTCCCGGAGTTCAGAGCGCCGGGGGTGCTCACCGTTCGACCGGGGTTCGAACTGAGCAACGGGTGGTTGACCGGCCGGCAGGCGATCGTCGTCACGGTCGAGAGCGGTTTCGACGGTGCGCTGCCGAACCAACTCGAGGGGATCCCGGTGGATGTGCGGGTCGCCTCCCCGACAAAGCGCGAGCGGGTGCTCGACCCGCGGCTGTACGCCGGCTCCGGCCGGGTCACCCCCGACGCCGGGGCCGTACCGGAGTTCGACTCGGAGTTCGACCTCACGGGCGCGAGCGGGGCATCCGCGCTCGAGAGCGTTTCGGTTCCGAGAGCCCTCAAGCCGAACCTGCCCTACGAGCCGCCGCCCGGAGCGAGCCTCGCACCCGTGACCCGCACCTTCTCGCTGCGGCTGAGCGCGAGCCCCGACTCGGGCTGGCCGACCCTTAAGCCGTTCATCGCCGACACGGCGAAGACGCTGACCGTCGGCCTCTACGACTTCACCTCGGCGCACATCCTCGCCGAGGTCGAAACCGCGCTCTCCGGCAAGAAGTTCTCGCTGACGCTCGATCACCCGGCGAAGAATCCGACCGCCGACCAGACCGATGAGCGGACCGTCGCCGCGCTGAAGACGTCACTTGGTTCGGCGTTCGACCAGGCGTGGGCGCTCGATCGGATGGACCCCCTTGCCACCGCCTGGGTCTTCCCGACGGCCTACCACATCAAGGTCGCCGTGCGAGACAGCTCGCAACTCTGGCTCTCGAGCGGCAACTGGAACAACTCGAACCAGCCCGACATCGACCCGGTGGCGAATCCGGGCGACGCGACGGCCGCGCGCATCCGCGACCGCGATTGGCACGTCGTCATCGACGACGCGGGGCTCGCCACGACGTTCGAGGCGTTTCTCACGAACGACCATGCCGTGGCGAAGCAGCACAACGCCGCCCCCGCCGCCCAGTTCGATGCGGCGCTGCTGCAACCGAATGCCACCACTCCGCCTTTTGCGGAGTTCTTCGCTGCGACGACGGTCACGGACGTGATGACGATCACACCGCTGCTCACCCCGGATGCCGGGGTCTACGTCGGTGCCGTGAAAGCGCTGATCGAGAGTGCGACCACCTCGTTGCACCTGCAGTTCCAGTACATCGAGCTTCCGAAGACGGCGAGCGCCGCCACTCAGGCCTTCGCCGATCTCGTCGATGCGGTCATCGCGAGACAGAAGGCGGGCGTAGACGTGAAGATCATCATGAGTCAGTACGAGACGGCAGGCTATCTCGAGCAGCTGCAGACGGCCGGACTGGATGTCGTCACCTCCGTCAAACTTCAGAACAACGTGCACAACAAGGGCATCGTCGTCGACTCCCGCTCCGTTCTGGTCAGTTCACAGAATTGGTCGACCGCCGGCACGCTCTCCAATCGCGACGCCGGCGTCATCATCGACAATGCTCAGGTCGCCGCCTACTTCGACCGGCTCTTCCAGCACGACTGGGATCACCTCTCGGCTCAGAAGGTGGCGAACGACTGATGCGGCTCCTTCTGCTTCGCCATGGCCAGACCGCCTCGAACGTCATCGGTGCCCTCGACACCGCGAGGCCGGGTGCACCGCTCACGGCTCTCGGAGAGAGACAGGCGCTCGCGGTTCCGGATGCGCTCGGCGCCGAATCCATCGCCGGCATCTGGGCGTCGACGCTGATCCGCACCCAGCAGACGGCCGCACCACTTGCCGCGGCCGTTGACGAGACGGTAGTGGTTCTCGACGGGCTGCGCGAGATCTCGGCAGGCAGTCTCGAGATGCTCTCCGACCATGAGTCCCAGGGTGAGTACACCGCGACCGCATTCGCCTGGGCACGGGGCGACCTCGAGCTGCGGATGCCCGGCGGCGAGAGCGGACACGACTTCGTCGAGCGCTTCGACGCGGCCATAGCCGATGTCGTCGCCGCAGTGACGGGCACCGCCATCGTCGTCAGCCACGGTGCCGCCATCCGCACCTGGGTCGCGTCGCGGTGCGCCGATCTGACGGGTGATTTCGCCGGAAGTCACACCCTCGACAACACGGGGCTGGTGACCATCGAACGCCGCACGCACGGCGAGTGGCAGCTCGTCGACTGGCACGCAGAGCCCATCGGCGGCGTGACACTCGCCGATCACGCCGCGGAGGATCCCACCGGCGAGTCGACGGAGTAGCTTCCGTCCGGCCAGATCACGACCGCATCCCGACGATCAGTGGAACTGCGGAATCACCAGGTAGATGCCGTAGAGCACGGCGGCCGCTCCGATGCCGATGCAGGCGAATCCGCCGATCGTCGCCGCGGGCGGGCGGGCAGATCGTTGGCTGGAGACCCCTGGTGCGTCGTCGGCGGAGCCGATCGCGAGCAGACGCAGGCCGAGCGAATAGATCGCAACGATTGCGACCGCCGCGACGAGCGTCGCCACGAAGACGAAGGCGATGGATCCCCAGTCGACGCTGATGCCGCTCATACCGTGCGCCCCGCATCCACCGTCTGGGAATCCTGTGTTTCGTCACGCTCATTGATGTTCGCGGCGACGACCGGTTTACGGCGGGCGAGTGTCACGAACAGAGCACCACCGCCGAGGGCCAGAATCACCACGACGATCAGGCCGATCGTGCTCGTGGTGGCGAGGAGGGTGGCGAGCCCGCCGACGACGGCGGCCGCGGGAAGTGTCAGGATCCAGGCGACGGCGATCCGGCTGACGACTTCCCAGTGGACGGAGGCGAGTCGCTTGCCGAGCCCTGCGCCGACGACCGCACCGGACGTGACCTGTGTCGTCGACAGCGGAAAGCCGAGATTCGACGAAACGAGAATGGTGGCGGCTGCGCTCGTCTCCGCGCTGAATCCCTGCGGCGATTGGATGTCTGTGATGCGCTTACCCACCGTACGCATGATGCGCCAGCCTCCGGAATACGTTCCGAGGGCTATGGCGAGCCCGCAGGCGAGGATCACCCAGAGCTGCGGACCGGTATTCGCTCCCTGGTAACCGCCGACGATGAGAGTGAGCGTGATGATCCCCATCGTCTTCTGAGCGTCGTTGGTTCCGTGGGCGAGAGACACGAGCGAGGCGGACACCGTCTGGGCATGCCGGAAGCCTCGCTCCGATCCGTGCACCGAAGCCATCCTCGTGATCCGATACGCAACGTAGGTGGCCAGCAGGGCGACGATCCCCGCGACGAAGGGCGAGAGGAGCGCGGGCAGCACGATCTTCGAGACGACGCCGGCGAAGTTGACCGATCCGAATCCCGACCCGATCACGGCGGCGCCGATCAGTCCACCGAAGAGGGCGTGGGTCGAACTCGACGGGAGTCCGAGCCACCAGGTACCGAGATTCCAGAGCACGGCCCCGACGAGGCCCGCGAAGATCATCGTCGTCGTGATGTGGGGGATCCCCTTCGAATTCTCGTTGAGGATGCCCGACGAGACGGTCTTCGCGACCGTCGTCGACAGGAAGGCGCCGACCAGGTTGAGCACGGCCGAGATCAACACGGCCACCCGTGGCGCGAGCGCCCCGGTGACGACGGACGTGGCCATCGCATTCGCAGTGTCGTGGAAACCGTTCGTGAAATCGAAGATGAGAGCGATTCCGATGACGAGCACGACGGTGATGAAGATGTCCACGGGGTCCTCCGACTCTGATCAGTGGAGGAAGGCGCCCGAGCCGTCGATACGACGACGCGACCTCTTCCCCGACGGAAAGTAGGCTCGACCGGTTAACACGGGATGAACCTCGGTCGACCATCCGAAGTCACCTCGCGCCTCCCGCCCCACCTCCCTGAGGCTCCTTTCAGGAACGGCATGCTTTTCGCATGAGTCTCGAATGCGGGCTCGCTACCCTTGGGCGCATGGGGCCGATCGAAGTGACCGAGCGACCGTCGACGACGAAAACCCCGCGAAACTCCCGGATCGGCATCCCGTTCCTGGCGGTGACTCTCGGAGTACTCGCGACCGCCATCTCGGCCCTCGGCTCGTGGATCCCGTCGCTCTGGGGCGATGAGGTAACGAGCATCCTCTCCGCCGAGCGGTCGCTTCCCTCGCTCTTCCGCATGCTCGGCAACATCGATGCCGTGCACGGCACCTACTACCTCTTCCTGCACTTCTGGGTCGGCGCGTTCGGGGCTTCGCCGTTCTCGGTCCGGTTTCCGAGTGCGATCGCCGTCGGGATAGTCGTCGCCGGCGTCGTCGTTCTCGCCGACCGACTCGTCGACAGGAGAACGGCCGTCATCGCCGGCATCATCGCCGTACTGCTGCCGCGGGTGACCTACATGGGCGAAGAGGCTCGCGGATATGCGATGAGCGCCGCCTGCGCGGTGTGGGTGACGATTCTGCTTCTGCACATCATTCGCTCAGAGCGGGTGCGGCGTCGGCTCTGGGTACTGTACGCCGTCGGAATCGCGCTCGGAGCGTACATCTTCCTGTTCAGCACGCTGATCGTCGTCACGCACCTGGTGATGGTTCTGCTCGTGCGCCGCCCGGGGCTGCTGAAGCGGTGGATCCTGGCCGTTGCGGGCGGGGTGGTGCTCGCCCTTCCGGTCATCGTCTACGGCATCGCCGAGCGCGGACAGATCGCCTTTCTCGCCGATCGCAATTCGACGGACTTCAGAACGCTGGCGGTCACCCAGTGGTTCGGCAACGACGCAGCCGCGATCGTCGCGTGGAGCCTCATCGCCGCGGCGGCCGCGGTCGCCGTCGTCCGCTTCGTGCGAGCTCGTTCGGCCGGCACCCCCGGCGCGTCACCGGACCCCGCCACCCGACCGCACCTGGTACCGGTCGCCTTCGTCTGGCTCGTCGGGTCGGCCGGCATCCTCCTCGTGGCGAATGCCATCCATCCGGTCTACTCGTCCCGTTACCTCTCTTTCGCCATCCCCGCGGCGGCGCTGCTGATCGGCTGGCTGATAGCGCGGATCGAATCCAAGTGGATCGCCGCGGCGCTGACGGTCGTCGTTCTCGCGACCTCCTCCATCAGCTACTTCTCCGAGCGAACGCCGTACGCGAAGAACGGGAGCGATTGGGCGCAGGTGGCCGACGTCATCCTGCACAACGCCCGCCCGGGCGATGGGATCCTCTTCGACGAGGGCAGCCGCCCGTCCCAGCGACTGAGGCTCGCAATGCGCGGCTACCCGCAGTCATTCGTCGGCCTCAAAGACATCGCGCTGCGCTCGTACTGGTGGCAGACCCTGAACTGGCGTGACTCGACCTACCCCCTTTCCGCGGTGACGGGTCGTCTTGACGGCGTCACGACGGTCTGGATGCTCGAGTACCGCTCGCCGGGCGGATCCGCGCACACCTATAACCTGACGACGCTCGCCTCGCTCGGCTATACCGTCAGCCAGACCTTCTCAGAGCACAGCAGCGTCATCCTGAAGTTCACGAAGAACTGACGCCGGGCGCGTCGACGGAGACGCTTTCCGCGCCGATGGCACGGTAGAACTGGTCGACGGCGGAGTTGTTGTACGACTCGGGATCGAACGGCGGCGCGGACACCAGACCGTCGAGGAATGATGTCATGCCCTCCACGAGTCCGTCATCGCTCGCCTCCACGATGCAACCGCC
The DNA here is from genome assembly GCA_025362355.1 of Lacisediminihabitans sp. Lineage (GTDB taxonomy): Bacteria > Actinomycetota > Actinomycetes > Actinomycetales > Microbacteriaceae > Lacisediminihabitans. The sequence goes on from JANYGT010000121.1 coordinate 26,440, forward strand.
CCCCTGCGGGAATGCATCGGCCACCGAGCCGAACGCGACAGTCACGACGGGCAGCCCGAGGAGCATGGCCTCGAGAATCACCATCGGCTGACCCTCGTAGTCGCTCGACAGCACGAAACAGTCCGCGGCGGCCATGACGGCGTGAGGGTTCACCTGGTGACCGGTGAGGAAGGCGCTTCCGACGAGCCCGAGTTCAGCGATGAGAGCGGTCAGCTCGGGCTTCAGCGCGCCGTTCCCGACGATCAGCAGGCGGGTGTGCGGTGTCGTGGCGTGCACTTGAGCGAATGCCCGGATCAACCGTGCGTGGTTCTTTTCCGGAGACAGCCGTCCGACCGATACGAAGGTCGTGATGTCGGGGTGATCGAGGAGGGCCGTCGCCCAGTCCGGTAGTTCGCCCGTTTCCAGGTCTACCGCCGAGACGCGAAGAGGTACCGCGGCATCGGCCCGCACCCCGTCGGCATCGACGAGGTTGACCGCCGACTCGAACTTGTCTGCCGACGCGAATTGCGCGAGCGACCGCGCGTTCACCGCCGCGAGGGAGGGTGAGACGGATACCAGGTGTTCGTACTCCGCATAGAGCGTGAAGATGCCTTCGAAATTGCGAAGGAGTCTCTTCTTGCCCCCGACGGTGCGGTGGGCGTCGGCGGCGAGGTCGTTGTGCATCCAGATCGAATGGACGGCTCCACGGGCGTGCAGCATCAGCATCGCCCAGAACGGCCCATAGCCGCTGAAATCCACACCGTAGTCGAAGGTGGTCGCGCCGAAGCATCGGATCCATTCGTCATCCCACAGTCGGCGCTCGAGGGGGCTCGTCTGGTGCGATCTCAGGTCTCCCCGCCTCCAGGCACGACGGCGGAACAGATGGGCGAACTTCGACCCGTTCATGCCTCCCACCCTGGCGATCTGGCGCACCTGCGGGTTGACCCTTCGCTGGTTCTCCAGGATGAGCGGCATCCGGCTGTTGGTGAACACCACCGTGACGTCGAACCTGGAGTAGTCGATGTGCTCGAAGAGGTTGAGCAGCGACGCCGAGATGCCGTTCGGCATGAACCGCCCGGCGTTGACCAGCACCTTCTTCTTCCCCGCGTTGGGCGTGCGGTACACCGAGGCGACGTCGCCGTTTCCGCGGAACACGATGTCGATGACCCTGGCGGCCGCCTGCCCGTCCTCGTAGGGGGCGAACCTCGATTGCATCTCCGCGTAGTTGTCGAGGATGATTCGGCTTCGGCCGTCGGTGTCGAGCGCTGAGATCTCCCGGGCGAGTTCCGGCACGCTCAGTGCGACCGGGCCGGGCCACGTCTCGGGCTCCATGTACAACCCGCGGTATCCGGAATAGTCGGCGATGTCGGGCGTGAGGAAGAAGATCGGCCGACCGGTCGCGAGGAAATCGAAGAAGATCGACGAGTAGTCGGTGACGAGGATGTCGGTGACGCCGAGGATCATGTTCGTCGGGATCTCGTTGGGCGCGAGGCGGCCGGCGAGCTGCGGGATGTGGGACGCGAACTTGTGCACCACCTGGTGGGTTTTCAGCACCACGGCATAGCGATCGGTGTCGATGAGCGACTCGAGCTGCGCGATCCGCTCGACGAGCTCGTGGATGTCGTCCTCCGGTTCGCTGAAGTTGGTGCCCTTCCAGGTCGGCGCGTAGAGCAGCACCTCGCGGCCGCCGAGTGTGACGCCCGCACGCTCGAGTCGGGAACGGGCATCCACTTTCTCGGCGTCATCCATGAACTGGCGGTCGATGCGTGGATACCCGGTCTCGATGTACCGTCCGGCGTAGACCTCGCGAAGGAGATGGGCGCTCTCGTACATCTGATCGACGGTGAACCGGTTGCCGGCGAGCAGGTAATCGGCCGCGAGGAAGTTTCGAACGACATTCGAGACCCGGGATGCCGGATCCCCGATGTCGTACCCCATCCTCTTCAGCGGCGTGCCATGCCAGGTGTTGAGATAGACCTGCCCCGGCCGCTTGCCGAATTCGGGAGGGAAGGTCGCGTTGTTGACGAGATAGCCGCTCGTCGCCATCGCCCGGTAGTACCCGGGCGAATTGGGTCGGACGAAGCGCACCCGCCGGTCTGCGGCGAACTCCCGCACCACCGTGCGATTCTCGGCCCGACTGCGGAGCGACCAGACATGCGTCAGACCCGCGAATTCGGGGTCGTCGAGCAACTGTCGAAAAATCGCTTCCGGATTGCAGAGCACCCCATTGCCCGAGAACGACTCGTAGAAGACGACGTCTTTTCGAACCGGGCGACGCCGCCAGAACGCGTAGACCTCGTATTTCGAGGCCCGTCTAGCCGTCGTGACGAGGTTGACCGCACGGCGGATGAGTTTCGCACCACGGCCGAGAGGTCTTTGGGGCACCAGAGCGGGCGTGGTTGATTGCGGCACCTCTGAACGCTAGCCGAGAATGGTTGTGCAAACCACGGGACTCGGCGATCGTGTCACTCCACGAAGTGCGACGTCTCCTGTTCCGCTACATCCTCCGCCTCATCAGATCCTTCCCCGGACTCGGGGGCGACCGCCGCGCCGAGCCAGACGGCAAAGCCGACTCCCGCGATGGCGACGATGGGTATGAGGATCCAGATCATGCGGCTTCCTTCGACGTGCGTTGTCGAGAATGTGCTCACTTGGAGTATTCACCGTCTCCGCGAAGATGTCGCTAAGAAAACGGATGTCGCGCTTCATCGAGAAGACGACCGAAGACCCCCGGACCGGAGCGGATCAGCGACCCGGCAACCACGATGACGAGTGCGAGCAGCTCGCCCCACTGTGCGACCGCCGTCGTCGGCTGCAGGGAATGCGCCATGAACGCGAGGGGAAGGGCCAGCCACTCCCACCGGCCGGACATGGCGATCATGGGCACGAGCAGCAGCAGGTACCACGGATAACTCGGCGAGATGATCAGGAACGCGCCGCCGATCATCGCCAGTTGCCCGACCCACGGGTTGTCCGGATCGGTCTTGCGCCAGACGAGGATCGCCAGCACCAGAAGCAGGATGAGCGCGACGACGATCGCCCCGTTCCCCCTCACGAAGGGGATTATGAGGGCGAATCTGGATCCGTTTCCGTAGCCCTCCTGGGTCAGGTAGGTCGGCAGATAGCCGAGCACCTTGACGCCGCTGGCGAGCACATAGGGCAGATACAGAAGCAGGAACGTGCCGATAGAGGCGATGACGATCTTCCATGGCTGGCGCCGCAGGAGGGCGGGCGCTCCGATCACCGGAATGAGCTTCGAGGCGATGGATGCGCCGAGCGCTATCCCCCCGAGCCAGCGGCGGCGCGTCGACACGAGAAGTGTCGCGGCGAGCAACAGCACTGCGCCGAGCACGTCGACGTGGGAGTTGGTAACCGCCTGCGATGCCACGAGAGGACACCACGCCCAGAGCGCTGCCCAACGAAGATCGAGGTTGCGGGCTCGGAGACCGAGCAGCAGCATCGCCGAGATACCGGTGCTGATGAGGAGTCCGACGAGTTGCAGCGGCCAGTATTCGGCGGTCGGACCGGTCACGAAGCGCACTGCGGCGAACAGGATCTCACTCGAGGGAGGGTAGATCGTCTTGCCCTGGGCCCGATTGATCGCCGTGCAGATCTGCACGTCATCGCCCGTGGCCGTCAGCTCGTGGGTGTCCGGAACCGAATACCGGTGGAATCGCACTCCCTCACAGGTCACGGTTCCATCCGCCGCCACCGTGGGCGATTCGAAGAGCCAGGCGGGTCGAAGCCGCTCCAGATTCTTCGACGTCGGAGCGAATTTGTAGGGGGAGATACCTGCGTTCTGAACGATCCCATCCCACGCGTACCGTGCGGGATCCGTACTCGTGTTGGGTGGCCCGACCATCGCGG
>JANYGT010000135.1 GCA_025362355.1 Lacisediminihabitans sp.
TCCGCGCTCCGACGTTTCTGCGCCGCAATTGTTCGACTTCGGGACGAGTGTTCGCGGGCGCCGCCGACCACTCGTCCCGAAACCGAACAATCAGAGCGGGGAGCGGCTGCGCTTTGCGGCGGCTTCACTCTTCCAGAGCGCGTAACGCGACCACGGGTCATCCACTCCGGCGCTGAGCCGGCGGATGTGGTCGTCGAGAGCCTCGTGCTGCTCGAACCATTCCGTGCGGGCGATTCGATGACTCGCGAACTGCTCGTGACGTCGCTGCTCGACCAGCCGATCGCCGCGCTCGAAGGCCAGCAGTTCGTCGACCGGGAGGGCTGCGAGTCGTTGCCGCGGGCTGGCGGACGTGCCGATCTTGATGCGGCCGCGATAGCGGATGTAGTAGACGACGTCGACTCGGAGGTCGGAGAGGTCGGAATCCGGGATGTCGCCCACCCTCCATTCGCAGATCGCGCAGAGCCAGCCCGACGGGTACCGCACCCCGAGACGTGACCCGCAGGCGAGGCAGGGCGAGGGGAGTGCGTCGGTGACCCCGACATCCTGCACCACCCAGTCATGGGCGACGAGCAGGTGCTCGGTGCAGAGGTTGAGCGGAGCATCCGGCCGAACCGGCGAGGAGCACGGATGCCCGGACTCGCGGATCACACCACAGCCGCCGGCACGCACGTCGGCGTCGCGCTCTGGCTCGCCGTCATCCATCCCCGCAGGTTATCGCCAGCGGCCGACAGCCGAGATCGCCGGCCGACAGCAATGGGCCTGTCTGGAAATCTGCCGGAAAAAGTCCCCACAACGGGGGACATCGCCGTAGGCTGGGCGTACCGACGGGGTCACCCAACCCTGTGCACTCGGTATCCGATCTGAATCAACCCGAAAATGAGTTCAGTTATGACTGCTTTCTTCAGCGCCCCCGACGCTCCCGGCCGTTCACCCTATTCCGTGGATCACGCTGACGGACACGACATCCGGTCGGCGATCGCCCCCTTCGATTCTGCCGAATTCGAGATGCTGCTTCGCGCGGTCGAACTCGTCGCACAGAGCCGGGCGTTCTCCCCCCTCGGCCTGCAGCGCGCGCTGCGCCTCACCCCGCAGCTGGCCGGCCGACTCACCCTCGCCATGCAACTGATGGCGATCATCTCGCCGACCGCCTCCGAAAAATCAGCCACCGTGCTCGTCGACTTCGATGACCTGCCGGTGCTCATTCCTCGCCTGCGCGCACACTGGCGCGACCTGCGGATGTCGAACGCGGCCTGATTCCGCCCGGGCGCAATCGTCGTCCAGAAGCCACTTCTCGTCGAGGTGAGCGCCGCACTCTCGAGCGCGAGGCGTCGTATCCCGCAGCCCGAGGGTGCGGGTGACGACAGCCCCGACCCTTCGCCTACCGCTCGAAGTGGGTGTCCTTCGGCGTCACGAAGATCGAGACGGTCGCCGTGCTGCTGGCGTCTGCGAGCTTCGAGGTGTCGATCGTCAGAAACTGTCCGTCGTCCTGCTGCCCGTTCGGCAGCAGTTTCGCGTGTAGCTGGAATGGCGCGACGGTGTTGGTGACGGCGTCGACCCCGAAGTCGCTTTCATTGCTGATGACGAGTGTGCGGCCGCCATCCGTCGTCGCGACGCCCTCGATCTTGTCGTGTCCGAAGAATCCGCCGGTGGGGTCCAGCTTCGTGAGCAACGCGCCGAGGTCCACGTAGTCGGACTTCGCGACCGGGGTGATCCCGACGGCCGTCAGGTCGGCCGTGGCGACCGCCGTCGGATCGGTTCCGACCGTTGCCTCGATCGACTTCTGCGCGGAGCCGACGAGCAGACCGCCCTGTGCCGGAGCGTAGGCTGATCCGGTGACGGTGGACTTCGGTCCGACATCTGTCGCGCCGGAGATGTCGATCGAGTAGAGCTGCTTGAATGCTCCCGGTTCGGCATGCCCGTCGCGCTCGTCGACGATGAATTTCGTATTCGAGACGGCCGTGATCTCGCTGATCGCGCCACTGTTCGTCTTCGGGTCGTTCAGCAGGTAGATGTATTCGTGCGTGGCGTGCGAACTCAGGCTGTAGGTGACGATGCGCACCGTCGTGACGTTGGCGGGCTTCGCCGTGAGGTCGGGGGTCTGGAGTGCTGACTGCATCATGCCGACGAGGGTCGTGCCATCCGGTGTAAGGGTGAGGCCTTCCATTCCCTTGTTGGGGACCCGCTGGGCGAGCTCGGCCGGAGGGCTGCCGTCGAAGGGGGAGAGGCGACCGATCTGGCGTCCGTCTCGATCGAAGTGGGTGATGAACGGGCCGTATTCGTCTGACACCCAGAACGATCCGTCTTTCAGCGCGACGAGTCCCTCGGGGTCGTAGCCGTAGGGGCTCGCGGGGAGCACTGTTCCGTTCAGGTCTTCGATGGTCTCGCCGGTTCCTGCCTGCGTATTCACCTGGCCGTTGTACGGGCTGCCGTTCGCGGCCTTCAGGGTGATTTTCTTCTCGAGCACGGCATCCGTGCCCGTCAGCCTGAATTTGCCGATAGCCGGGGTGAATCCCGGGATGGGCTCGATCTTGTTCTTCCCCGTCGGCGCGTCGACGTTCGGGCCGCGATCGGTGAGGCCGTAGAACTCGTCCTTCGATCCGGGAACCGGCGCGAGGGACGATCCATAGCCGCCTCCGGTGATCTTCACCCCGCCGATCGTCGCGAGCGGCGGCAGATTCGTGCTGGAGAGCTTCACGGCATCGTTGACCGTGTACGTGAACGAGTCGACCCCGGTGAATCCCGCCTTCGGCACGTAGCCGAAGGTGCCGTCCTGGTTCATCGTCAGCACACCGTTCGCCGGTGTCGAGTGGGAGACGATGGATGCCTCGGCACCCCGGTCATTGGCGAGCACGCTGTCTCGCACCTTCAGGCTGTGCCCCTCCGAAAGCTGGTACGCGTCGGCGACGGCGACGGCCGGTCCGGAGGGTTTCGGTGACGGATGGGCGGAGGCGGCCCCCGCTCCGATGAGCGAGAGCACCGCTCCGGCGGCGATGGCGGAGCAGAGGACGATTCGTGAACGGGGCATGGGCCAGAGTGTGATCGCACGGGGTTGACCGCAGGAAGACTGGTGGTGAACGGAGTGTGACACGCAACGGGTCGAACCGGGTGGCGCAGACCGTTCAGGCGTTGCGTATACCGTGGAAGGTATCAGCGGCCGCAACGAAGGGGCAGAACCACATGGGCGACAGCACCATCCTCGACCTGATCGACATCGACTCCCTGCTCAGCGCCGACGAGCTCGCCTACCGTGCGATGGTTCGCGACTTCGTCGATACGAGGGTGAAGCCGAATATCGCGGGCTGGTACGACACGGCGACGTTCCCGGTCGAGCTCGTGCCGGAGCTTGGCAGGCTCGGCCTGCTCGGCAGCCACCTTCAGGGATACGGATGCGCCGGCCGCTCGGCCGTCGACTACGGGCTGGCGGCGCTCGAACTCGAGGCCGGCGACTCCGGCATCCGCACCTTCGCGAGCGTGCAGGGCTCGCTCGTCATGAGCGCGATCCACAAGCACGGCTCGGAGGCGCAGAAACTCGAATGGCTCCCGCGGCTGGCGACCGGCGAGATCATCGGATGCTTCGGGCTCACCGAGCCCACGGCCGGCTCCGATCCCGGCGCGATGACGACGTACGCTCGCCGTGATGGTGCCGGCCCGGACGCCGACTGGATCATCGACGGGGCGAAGCGCTGGATCGGGCTCGCATCGGTCGCCCAGCTGGCCGTGATCTGGGCGATGACGGATGACGGCATCCGCGGTTTCCTCGTCCCGACGGCGACACCGGGGTTCACCGCGACGCCCATCGCGCAGAAGCTGTCGATGCGGGCATCCATCCAGTGCGACATCCACCTGGACGGCGTCAGGGTGCCCGCGGAAGCGATGCTCCCGGAGGCTCGCGGGCTTCGCGGCCCGTTCGAGTGTCTCAACGAGGCGCGCTACGGCATCATCTGGGGCAGCATGGGCGCCGCCCGCGACAGCTTCCAGGCGGCGCTCGACTACTCGAAGAAGCGCCTGCAGTTCGGAAAGCCGCTCGCGGGGTACCAGCTGACCCAGCAGAAGCTCGCGAACATGGCGGTCGACATCAGCACGGGCATGCTGCTCGCCCTCCATCTCGGACGACTGAAGGACGCGGGGCGCCTACAGCCGCACCAGATCTCGGTCGGCAAACTCAACAACTGTCGCGAGGCCATCCTCATCTGTCGCGAGGCCCGCACGATCCTCGGCGGAAATGGCGTGACACTCGACTATTCGCCGATGCGCCACGCGAGCAATCTCGAGGCGGTGCGCACCTACGAGGGAACGGATGAGGTTCACACGCTCATCCTCGGGCGCGAGATCACCGGTATCGCAGCCTTCAGCTGAGGCTGTTGCAGCCCTGCCTCTTTGTAGAATCGAATCGGATCCGTGATGGAGCCGGAGGGAGCGTCGACGATGCCGCAGGCCGAACCAAGCGCGATCGCAGAGTACCGGGCGGCACGCGACCGGCTCATCGAGCTGCGTGATGATTACGACGGCGCGGTCGCGGGCTTCGAGTGGCCGGATGTCGGTCCCGTCTTCAACTGGGGCATCGACTGGTTCGACGTGATCGCCCGCGGCAACTCGCGGGAGGCCCTCGTCATCGTCGAGGAGGACGGCACGCGAACCAGCCGCACCTTCGACCAGCTGGTGTCGCGCTCCGACCAGCTCGCCGGCTGGCTCGGCTCGCTCGGCGTCAGGCGCGGAGACTCCGTGATGCTGATGCTCGGCAACCAGGTCGAGCTCTGGGAATCGATGCTCGCGATAATGAAGCTCGGGGCGGTCATCCTCCCGACCACGACGGCGATCGGGACGTCGGATCTCATCGATCGCGTAGAGCGCGGTGCGGTGAAACACGTCATCGCGGCGGGAGCCGATGCCGACAAGTTCGACGGGGTCGCAGGGGGATACACGCGAGTGCGGGTCGGTGACGGTCCGGCGGCGTGGGTTGATGCAGGATGGCTCGACTACGCGGACGCGTTCGTCGCGCCATCCGGTCCGATCGCGCATCCGGGCACCGCGCCCGAGGATCCACTGCTGCTCTATTTCACGTCCGGAACGACCAGCCGGCCGAAACTGGTCGAGCACACGCAGGTGTCGTATCCGGTCGGCCATCTCACGACCATGTACTGGCTCGGGCTGCGGCCGGGCGACATCCACCTCGCCATCAGTTCCCCAGGCTGGGCGAAGCACGCCTGGAGCTGCTTCTTCGCACCGTGGATCGCCGAGGCCACGATCTTCGTCTACAACTACGGGCGCTTCGATGCGGCAGCGCTGCTCGGGAAGATCCGCGAGGAGAGGGTCACGTCGTTCTGCGCCCCGCCGACGGTCTGGCGGATGCTCATCCAGTCCGACCTCTCCGGTGGCCCCGGGTCGTTGCGCGAGGCGATCTCGGCGGGAGAACCGCTGAACCCGGAGGTCATCGGGCAGGTGCGCTCGCAGTGGGGGATGACCATCCGCGACGGCTACGGGCAGACCGAGATGACCGCCGTGGTCGCCAACACACCGGGTGCCTCCATCAAGGACGGCTCGATGGGGCGACCGCTCCCCGGGTGCCCGATCGTGCTCGTCGACCCGCTCACCGGCGAACGGTCGGATGAGGGGGAGATCTGCGTCGACCTCGCCCGACGCCCGACGAACCTGATGAGCGGCTACGTCGGCGACCCCGCACGCAACGCCGAGACGATGTTCGACGGCTACTACCACACGGGCGATACGGCCTCGCGGGATTCGGACGGTTACATCACCTACATCGGCCGCACCGACGACGTTTTCAAGGCATCCGACTACAAGATCAGCCCCTTCGAACTGGAGAGCGTGCTCATCGAGCACCCCGCCGTCGTCGAGGCTGCGATCGTGCCCGCGCCGGATGCGATCCGTCTCGCCGTGCCGAAGGCCTACGTGGTGCTCGCGGCCGGTTTCGCCGCCGACGAGGCGACGGCCCGCGACATCCTGAAGTACGCGCGCGATCGACTCGCACCGTTCCAGCGCGTTCGCCGGGTCGAGTTCCTCGAGCTTCCGAAGACGATCTCGGGCAAGATCCGGAGGGTCGAACTTCGCGAGCGCGAAGAGCAGGTCGCGCTCGGGGTCGTGATCGCGGTCGAGTGGCGGGACGACCAGTTTCCGGAGCTGAAGGGCACATGAACGAGCGGCGATCTATGGGAATGTGAACTCGCACCATTCCGTTGAGCATGACGGCGCCACCGTGTGACCATGGACCCGCCCCGATTCGAAAGAGCACCCCATCATGACCCGGATCTACAACGACATCACCGAGATCTTCGGAAACACCCCGCTCGTGCGCCTGAACAAGGTCGCAGCCGGGCTCGGAGCCACGGTGCTTGCGAAACTCGAGTTCTACAACCCGTCGGCGAGTGTCAAAGACCGTCTGGGCGTCGCGATCGTCGATGCCGCCGAGAAGTCGGGCGAGTTGAAGCCCGGCGGAACCCTCGTCGAGGGAACAAGCGGCAACACCGGCATCGCACTCGCAATGGTCGGAGCCGCACGCGGCTACAGGGTCATCCTCACCATGCCCGAATCGATGAGCAGGGAGCGCCGGATACTGCTGCGCGCGTACGGCGCCGAGCTCGTGCTCACCCCGGCTGCTGGCGGCATGAAGGCTGCGGTGGATGCCGCGGCCGAGATCGTCGCGAAGACACCGGGGGCGGTGCTCGCCCGCCAGTTCGAGAACGAGGCCAACCCGGCCATCCATCGGGCGACGACCGGCCCGGAGATCTGGAACGACACCGAGGGAGCCGTCGACATCTTCGTCGCCGGGATCGGCACCGGCGGAACGATCACCGGCACCGGCGAATACCTCAAGGAGCAGAAGCCGGGACTGACGGTCATCGGCGTCGAGCCTGCGGAGTCTCCCATCCTCAACGGGGGAGCGCCCGGCCCGCACAAGATCCAGGGCATCGGTGCGAACTTCGTTCCCGATGTGCTCGACCGCGATGTCTACGACGAGATCATCGACGTGAACATCGCGCAGTCCGTCGCGATGGCGCGCCGCCTCGCCGTCGAGGAGGGCATCCTCGCCGGAATCTCCTCCGGTGCCACAGTGCAGGCTGCTCTCGAGGTCGCCGCGCGTCCCGAGAACGCGGGCAAGACCATCGTCGTCATCATCGCGAGCTTCGGGGAGCGTTACATCTCGACCGTGCTCTACGAAGACCTCGCGGACTGAGCGTGCCGGCTCCGTTCTGGCGGATGCGGGAAGACATCGCGACGGCGCGCCGGCTCGACCCGGCCGCCCGCTCGTCGGCTGAGGTCTTCCTGACCTACGCCGGCATCCATGCCGTCTGGGGCCATCGCGTCGCCCATCGACTGTGGTCGGCGAAGCTCTACCTCGCGGCGCGGTGCTACGCACAGGGGGTGCGGTTCTTCACCGGAATCGAGATCCACCCCGGCGCGACCATCGGCCGTCGGCTCTTCATCGACCATGGCATGGGTGTCGTCATCGGCGAGACGGCGGAGGTCGGAGACGACGTGATCATGTACCACGGTGTGACGCTCGGCGGCACCAGTTCACGGCACGAGAAGCGGCACCCGACGATCGGCGATCACGTGATGATCGGAGCCGGCGCGAAGATCCTCGGCGCGGTGACGATAGGAGACAACTGCGCTGTCGGCGCGAACGCCGTCGTCGTGGTGGATGCGCCGGCCGACTCGGTGCTCACCGGAATCCCCGCGCGACCGAGGCCCAAGACCGCGCCGATCGATCTCGACTTCTTCACCGACCCGGCGATCTATATCTGAAGGTGTGGCGCCAGCCGAGGTCTACAGCCTCTCGATGATCGTCGCGTTGGCCATGCCGCCGCCCTCGCACATGGTCTGCAGCCCGTATCGTCCGCCGGTCGCCTCGAGGTGGTTCAGCATCGTCGCGAGCAGCTTCGTGCCCGATGCCCCGAGCGGATGCCCGAGGGCGATCGCCCCGCCGAGCGGGTTCAGCTTCTCGGGGTCGGCTCCGGTCTCCGCCAGCCAGGCAAGCGGCACCGGTGCGAAGGCCTCGTTGACCTCGTAGACATCCAGATCGTCGATCGCCAGTCCCGCGCGCTCGAGCACCTTCTTCGTTGCGGGGATCACGCCGGTGAGCATGAAGAGCGGGTCGCTTCCGACCACGGCGAAGCTGTGGAACCGGGCGCGCGGTTTGAGCCCGAGGGCGGCGGCGCGCTCCTCGCTCATGATGAGGCACGCGGATGCCCCGTCGGTGAGCGGAGACGAATTACCCGGGGTGATCAACCATCCGAGTTGCGGGAAGCGCTCGGCCAGACGGTCGGTGCGGAACGCGGATGCGAGCGCAGAGAGACTCTCGACGGTGGTCGTCGCGCGCACCGTCTGGTCGGTCATGCCACCCTCGACATCGATGGCGATCAGCTCGGCGTCGAAGGCTCCCGCGGCCTGCGCGGCGGCGGCGCGCTGGTGGGATCGTGCCGAGAACTCGTCGAGCTGCCGGCGTGAGAAACCCCACCTGTTGGCGATGAGCTCGGCCGAGATGCCCTGGTTGACGAGACCGTCCGGATACCGGGCGGCGAGCATCGTTCCCGCGGTGTCTTCGTCGCGCGCCGCGGAGCCGATCGGATTGCGACTCATCGACTCGACCCCGCAGGCGATGGCGACGTCGTAGGCGCCGGAGATGACACCCTGCGCAGCGAAGCTCGCGGCCTGCTGGCTGGATCCGCACTGCCGATCGATCGTCACGCCCGGAACGGTGTCGGGGAAGCCCGCGCCGAGAACGGCGTTCCTCGTGATGTTTCCGGCCTGCTGTCCACCCTGTGTGACACAGCCGCCGATCACGTCGTCGATGATGGCCGGGTCGATGCCAGTACGTTCGACGAGTGCCGCAATGGTCGTCGCGAGCAAATCGGTCGGATGCACGCCGTTGAGCGCGCCCCCGGGTTTTCCTCGACCGGAGGGTGTGCGAATCGCATCGACGATGACGGCGGTGGACATGGTTGCCTGCTTTCCAGCACGGCCTCGTGCTCGTTCCGGATGAATCGTCTCCACAGTATCCGAGCCCGCGACGGAGACGGCAGCGCATATGATTTCCATACCGAACAGTCGGTATGACTCTCTTGCTGCAAAGGACTGCAATGAAGCGCTTCGACGGAAAAGTCGCCCTCATCACGGGCGCGAGCCGCGGGATCGGGCTTGGCGTGGCACAGCGCCTGGTGAGCGAGGGCGCGAGAGTGGTGCTGACGGCACGTAATGCCGAGGTGCTCGCCGATGCTGCGGCTGCCCTCGGGCCGGAGGGTACCGCGCTCTGGGTCGCGGGGAAAGCGGATGACGCCGCGCACCGGGCCGAGGTGCTCGACCTCATCGGCCGCGAGTTCGGAACGCTCGATCACTTCGTCAACAATGCCGGGGTCAACCCGGCCTACGGGCCTCTGCTCGAGATCGAGCGCCCGGCGATCGACAAGATCCTCTCGACCAACGTCGTCGCGGCGCTCGACTGGACCCGGGATGTCGTGGCCGCCGGAGTCTCCGAGGGCGGCTCCATCGTCAACATCGCCTCGATCGCCGGCCTCACGCCATCACCCGGGATCGCGTTTTACGGGGTGTCGAAGGCCGCGCTGATCGCGCTGACGACCCAGCTCGCGTTCGAGCTCGCGCCGCGCATCCGCGTGAACGCCGTCGCGCCGGCGGTCATCAAGACGAACTTCGCGAAGGCGCTCTACGAGGGCCGCGAGGCCGAAGTGGCGGCGGGATATCCGCTCGGCCGACTCGGTATGCCGGAGGATGTCGCCGGCGCCGTCGCGTTCCTGCTGTCGAAGGACGCGGCCTGGATCACCGGCCAGACCATCGTCATCGACGGCGGAGGATCGCTGCGCCCGGTCGCGTGACGGTTGCTCCCAGCTACTCGAGCGCGCGGATCAGCTGCGCTGGCGCAACTCCGCCTTGCCGAGCGACGAAAGATGCACCTCGTCCGGGCCGTCGGCGAGCCGAAGCGTACGCACACCGGCATACATCTCGGCGAGCGGCGTGTCGTCGCTGACTCCCGCGCCACCGTAGAGCTGGATGGCGCGGTCGAGAATGCGCTCGACCGCGCGCGGAACGGCGATCTTGATCGACTGGATCTCGGTCATGGCCTTCCGGTTGCCGACCGTATCCATCAGCCAGGCGGTCTTCAGCACCAGCAGTCGCAGTGACTCGATCTCGATGCGGGATTCCGCGATCCACTCCCGGATGACGCCCTGCTCCGCGAGAGGACGGCCGAACGCGACACGCGCGTTGGCTCGTTCGCGCATGAGGTCCATCGCCCGCTCGGCCATCCCAAGGGCACGCATGCAGTGATGGATGCGACCGGGCCCGAGCCGCGCCTGCGCGATGGCGAATCCGTCACCCTCCTCGCCGACGAGGTTCTCGGCCGGCACCCGAACGTCGTTGAAGACCACCTCGGCATGCCCGCCGTGATCGCGATCGTCGTAGCCGAAGACACTGAGCGGGCGAACGACTGTCACCCCTGGGGTGTCCCGGGGCACCAGGATCATCGACTGCTGGCGGTGACGGGGGGCGTCGACATCCGTCTTCCCCATGACGATGAAGATCTTCGCCTCGGGGTTCATAGCACCGGTCGACCACCACTTGCGGCCGCTGACCACGTAGGAGTCGCCGTCGCGCCGGATCGTGGTCGCGATGTTGGTGGCGTCGGAGGAGGCGACATCCGGCTCGGTCATGCAGAATGACGAGCGGATCTCGGCCCGCAGCAACGGCTCGAGCCACTGCCGCTTCTGCGCCTCAGACCCGAACTGCTCGAGCAGCTCCATGTTGCCGGTGTCGGGGGCGGCGCAGTTGAGCGCGGCCGGCGCGAGCTTCGCGCTGCGCCCACTCAGCTCCGCGATCGCGGCGTACTGGAGGTTCGTCAGGCCCTGCTCGCCGGTCGGAAGGAACAGGTTCCAGAGGCCGCGGCGTCGGGCCTCGGCCTGCAATTCTCGCACGATCGGTTGCGGCGACCACTGGTCGGGGGAGTCGTTCAACTGACGGCGGAGCACCGCTTCGGCCGGGTAGACGCGCTCCTCGAGAAACGAGGTCATCGTCTCGATCAGTGCGGTGGTCTTCTCATCGTGGGCGAAATCCATCGTGATCTTCCTAGTTCTCTCGTTCAGTGCGCAGTGAGCGCAGCCCGGCGTTCGCCAGGGGGGTGACGATGCTGCCGATCGAATCGAATCCGGCGCCGACGGTCTCGCCGGCCTGGAAACGGAAGTGGATTCCCTCGAGGATGACCGCCAGCTTGAATGCGGCGAAGGCGACGTACCAGGAGAGGTCGGGCACCGAGATCCGCCGCTCGCTGGCGTAGGCGTCGACCAGCTCGGCGAAACTCGGGTAGCCCGCCGCCGGGTCGACGGCGCTCGGCACGCCGGCGGTCTCCTTGATCGCGCTGATGTTCCAGTAGAGGCCGAGCAGCCCGAGGTCGGCGAACGAGTCGCCGATGGTCGCCATCTCCCAGTCGAGGATGGCGGCGATCCTCGGCGTGCCGTCCTCGACCCGCACGAGCGCATTGTCGAGCCGGAAATCGCCGTGGAGCAGCGACGTCTGGCTAGTCTGTGGAACGTGCTCGCGCAGCAGTGACTGCAGCCGATCGAGCTCGGGAAGCTCTCGATTCCGGGAGCCGTCGTACTGGGTGTCCCAGCGGCGGAGCTGCCTCTCGAGGTAACCATCCGGTCGGCCGAAGTCCGCGAGGCCGACCGAAGCCGGATCCGTCCCGTGCAGGCGGGCGAGCGTGCTCACGAGATCGAGGCTGAGCGCCCTCACCTGGTCTTTCGTGAACGCCTCGTTCTCCTTCTTCGTCGCGATAACTCGACCCTCGACGAAGTCCATGAGGTAGAACGGCGTTCCGACTCCGGCGGCACCGGAACTGTCGTCCTCGAAGCGCAGGGCTGTCGGAACAGGCACGGATGTCGCGGCAAGCGCCGAGATGACGCGGAACTCGCGCGCCATGTCGTGGGCCGTCGACTGCACGTGTCCGAGTGGCGGGCGCCGCAGCACGAACGGGCCGGCGCCCGCGTCGAGTCGGTAGGTGAGGTTCGACCGGCCGCCGGCGAGGATGGATGCGTCGAGCTCACCGTTCATCCGCTCCGGCAGGTTCGCGCCCAGCCAGCTGGTCAGCACCGGGAGGTCGAGGCCACGCACGCTCATGCCGCCACCTCGAGCTGCTCGACGATCGCGGCGCGGAGATCCACCGGGATCGGCACGGGGCGACGCGTCTCGCGGTCGACGAAGACGTGCACGAACTCGCCGCTCGCGAGCACGAGGCCATCACGCTCGCGCGAGATCGCGAGCGTCCAGGTCACGCTGGTATTTCCCAGCCGACCGACTGAGAGCTCGAGCGACAGCGCGTCCGGGAAGCTGGCGGATGCCGCGAACCGACAACTCGACGCCGCGCAGACGCCGAGCACGGCACCCGACTCGATGTCGAGCAGACCGTTGTCGATCATCCAACTGTTGATGGTCGAATCCATCGCCGCGTAGTAGATCGTGTTGTTCAGATGACCGTAGACGTCGTTGTCGGCCCAGCGGGTGGGGAACGAGCGGCGGTGACCGCCGACGGTCATGCCTTCGGGCCACCGGCGACGTAGAGCACCTGGCCGGAGATGAAGCTTGCCTCCTCCGAACAGAAGAACGAGGCGGCGACGGCCACGTCATCCGGCTGTCCGACGCGGCGAACGTCGATCTGCTTCGCGGCGCCGGCGAGGAAATCCTCGAAGGTGACCCCCATGCGCTCGGCGGTCGCCTTCAGCATATCGGTGGCGATGAAGCCCGGCGCGATGGCATTCGCCGTGACGCCGAACTGGCCGAGCTCGATGGCGAGCGTCTTCGTGAAGCCCTGCAGGCCCGCCTTCGCGGCCGCATAGTTGGCCTGCCCGCGATTGCCGAGGGCAGAGGTACTCGAGAGGCTGACGATGCGGCCCCACTTCGCCTCGACCTGGTGTTTCTGCACCTCGCGGCTCATCAGGAACGCTCCGCGGAGGTGAACGCCCATGACCGCATCCCAGTCGCCCTCCGACATTTTGAACAGCATGTTGTCGCGAAGGATGCCCGCGTTGTTCACGAGGATCGTCGGCGCACCGAGGTCGGCCGCGGTCTGCGCGACCGCTCGCGTCACGTCGTCTGCGTCGGAGACATCTGCACCGATGCCGATCGCGCGACCGCCCGCCGCGGTGATCTGAGAGACGACGGCTTCGGTGTCGGATTCGCGCAGGTCGAGCACGGCGACGGCATACCCGTCGCTCGAGAGCCGGGTGGCGATCGCCGCTCCGATCCCTCGTGCCCCGCCGGTGACGATGGCAACGCGCTGTTCGGTCATGGGGTGTGTCCTTCCGTTGAACTGTCGGGTTGTGTGTCGTCGAAGATGATCAATTGGCGGAGGGCGCGACCCTCGGCGAGGGCATCCATCGCCTCGTTGAGCTCGTCGAGCCGGATGTGTGCCGAGATGAGCTTCTCGACCGGCAGACGCCCGTCGCGCCAGAGCTGCGCGAACAGTGGGATGTCCCGCGACGGCAGCGCAGACCCTAGGTAGCTACCGATGATGGTGCGGGCCTCGGCGGTGAGAAGCAGCGGTGAGATGGAAGAGCGCGCATCCGGGGCGGGGAGTCCGACGGTGACCGTTTTCCCGCCGGGCGCGGTGGCCATGATCGCGGTCTCGAAGGCCCTGGCGTTCCCGGCGGCCTCGATGACGATCGGCGCGGTGACCTTCTTCTCGGCGGCCTCCTGCGGTGAATACACCTCGGCCACCCCGAGTTCGAGGGCCGAGTCGAGTTTCTCGCGCACCCCATCCACTCCAATGACGCGGTGCCCGAGTGCGAGGGCGACGAGCACCGCTGCGAGGCCGACGCCGCCGAGGCCGACGACGAGCACGGTGTCGCCCTCCGCCGGCTGGGCGGCATTCACGACCGCGCCGCCGCCGGTGAGCACGGCGCAGCCGAGGAGGGCTGCGACCTCGGGCGGTATGTCGTGATCGACTCTCACGACGGAGGCCCGGTTCACGACTGCGTGGGTCGCGAAAGCGGAGACCCCGAGGTGATGGAAGACCGGATGCCCGTCCCGGCTCAGCCTGGACGTTCCCCCGAGCAGCGTTCCCGCATTGTTCGACGCGCTGCCACGCTCGCAGGGAAGGCGGCCTCCGGTCGCGCATCCGGCGCACTCGCCACAGCGCGGGAGGAAGGTCATGACGACGCGGTCGCCGACGCTCAGGTCGTCGACACCGTCGCCGAGCTGTTCGACGATGCCCGCTGCTTCGTGGCCGAGCAGCATCGGGGTCGGCCGCACTCGGTTGCCGTCTACGACGGAGAGGTCGGAGTGGCAGAGTCCGGCGACCTCGATGCGCACGAGGATCTCCCCGACACCGGGGGAGTCGAGCTCGAGTTCGCTGATGACGAGCGGCTTCGACTGCGCGAAGGGGGCGGATGCGCCGGAGACCTCGAGCACGGCACCGCGGATCTTCATCGATCTCTCCCATACCGCACGCCGTGCTTCGGTGAACAGGCGGCCGGGCGATCACCTCTAGGGCAAAACCGACCAGCCGGTATGTCCGAGGTTACAGCACTGGGCCGGGCCGGGGTACGCCGAAATGCCCTTGGTTCGAGCAAGGAAGGGTCGAATGTCGTACTCGACGCCGATGTGACCATGACTCATGCTGTTTGGATGTGCAGCGAGCAACACCCCAGCAATCTCGGGATCCCGTCCCGGCCCGTCCGCAAACTGCAGGAGTTGTGAGCCAGGGAGGCCGCGACCGTGGGGGCGCGCTTAGGAGCGTCTCTGACGAGGGTTGCGCGGTTTCACGTCGCCAAACGGACGGGTCGCGATCAGGGGGCCGAGCCGTCCGCGGGTGAGGTACGTCGATCGGTCCCTAAAGCGAGTCGGGAAGGGCCGAATGGCGTACTTCACGCCCGGAAGACGCGATGTTCAGGCCGCGATACCGCGCGTCTTGAGGGCCGTCTCCACGATCTTCAGCCCCTGCAGGCCGGGCATGCGCGCGATGTGCTCGTCGATCTTGCGAGCCTCCTTGCGGCCGTCCGCTCCACCCATGAGGTGGGTCATCACATGGAAGACCTCCGGCTCCTCCATGACTCCGGAGCCGACCGGGCCCCAGAACTTGGAGAGTGCGAAGCGCGCGAACACGCGGGCCTTCTTGCTGCGGGCGAGGCGCTCACGAGCCTGCGACGCGTAGAACGCGACGTGGCGGGCCTCCTGCTTCGCGATTCGACGGAGCAGCTCGGCGAGCACCGGGTGGTTCTCCATGTCGGCGAGACGGTTGTAGGCCGCGATGGCGGACCACTCGTTGGCGGCTCCCCAGATCATGTGCACGGCGATGAAGTCGGCGCCGACGATGTTGCCGAGCAGCGACTGCTTGATCGGATCGAGGCGGTCTTTCCAGCCGATCTTGAGCCGGGTGGACTTGAGCTCGTCGAAGTCGACCGTGATGCCGTGGGCGGCGAGCACCGAGGCGAGGGCCTCGCCGTGCCAGAACTCCTCGCGGTTCCACATGGTCATGAACGCGCTGACGTCCGCATCTTTGTGAGATGGGGTGACGAGCATGTCTCGCAGATAGCAGACCGTGTGGTATTCGACATCCGCCATATAGCGGAGGCTTCTCAGAGTTCCCTCGGGAAGCGGGTTCGTCTTGAAGTCTTCGAAGTCCAGGTCTTGCCACTGGACGCCGACAGAGGTGGCCGTATAACGGTCGATATCAAATGCCATGGGATGTCGTGGCCCGGTCAGACGTCGTGTCTGAGCCCTGGTCACTTCCTTTCGCGATCTTGGGTAGTTCGGATCCGACCGGTGAAACCGACTGGTCTACGGGAATTTCCACAGCCGCGCCGCGCTTCCAGTCGAGCACGTTCCAGCGCTTCTCTTTAGCGTGGCGGTAGAGCTGAAGATCGGGGTTGACGACACTCGGATTTCCGAGAAGCTGGAGCCAGACGAGGTCGGCGTGGCTGTCGCCGTAGCCGTACGACTTGCTGAGGTCGAGCTTGTGGCGCTTCGCGTAGTCGAGCAGCCAGGCCGCACGCGCTTCGTCGACGAGCGGCGGATCGGCGAGATAGCCCGTGAGCACACCATCGCGTTCGTGCATACGGCCGGCGATGATCTCGTCGAAGTAGGGGAGGAATGGGGTGACCATGAGATCCATCGTGCCGGTGACGAGGATGGTGCGGTGGCCGGCGGCCCGGTGCTCCTGCACGCGCTGCAGCGCCTCCGGAAGCGCGCGACGCATGACGGCCCGACCGAACGGTCCTCGAACGAGGCGTTCGATCTCGCTGACCTTGAAGCCCTCATAGCGACGCATGAATGTACGGATGAATTCTCCGCGGTCCCGTCGCTCGGCGCGAAGATATTTCGGCAGCGACCAGGAGAAGGTGCCGAGGTCGTGCGCGATCCGGGTGCGCGGAACGCTTCCGGCCCAGAGCATCAGGTACTGCTTGACGAGGTTCGATTCGAGAACCGTCCCCTCGAGGTCGAAGACCGCGACGATGTCGGATCGCGCCGGCAGGATGCGGGTGGAGCGCACCTTGGCGGCGGGGCGCTTTCCGAACGCGCGGGTGAGCGTCGTCACCGCGGGGAAGTGCACGTTCTGGAAGTAGTCCTCCCAGTCGATTTCCAGCACATCGAAACCCTGTGTGGCCTGCGTCTTTTTCGGAAGGGAGAGGAAAAGCGCACGGGCATTCGTGTCGTCGAAGATGATCTCCGTCTGCACGTAGGCCCTATAGAGATTGGTGAACTCGCGAAGCTTCTCGAGGCCGTGCTTTCCGCGGGTGACCGTGTCGACCCAGGCTCGGGTTCTCGGCGTCGTCGGCAAGCGCTCGAGAAGGCGCTCGGCCGTCGCGGCCTGCCTCTCTCGCTTGACGAGTGCTGCCTCGACGCGCTGTCCGCCGGGGAAACGCCAGAGCGGGACGGCGATGTCGCCCTTCTCGTCGGGGAGCGGATTCTTGGTGAAGTAGGCGTTGACGTTCTCGTACATGCGGTGGAACGGCAGTGGATTGCTCTTGCCAGAACTGATGTGGTAATACTTCGGGTCGTTCGGCTTCGGTTTGGCCGCCGCGGCGGCGATAGCGGCATTGACCACGAAGTCGACCGGGATCACGTCGAGGATCGAGTCGGGAAGCCCAGGAAAGTCGGGAAGCTGCCCACGTCCGTAGGCGATGATCAGCGGGTCGGCGACCTTGAAGCCGTCGATCCAGCCCGGGTACGGGTGGTGGAGCGAGCTCTCGATGATCGATGGGCGAACGATGGAGAGACGGTGGCCCGACTGTGCCCACAGTTCCTCTGCGGCACGCTCGGCGAACGCCTTCGTGAGTGTGTAGACATCCGTCCAGCCGAGGCTTTCGGCCCTCGTGCGTCCGAAGTCGACGAGACGCTCGCGCACCCATTCCGTGCGGGCGAGTTCTGCGAACTGGGCGACGGCCTGCGGGCCGGTCTTGCCGTGGCGCGCCTTTGCCTTCGCGAGTTGACGGCGGAGCGCCTCCGGCATGCGGGACTCGGCCTCGACGCTCGCCCGTGCGGATTTCGCCGCCTCGTACTCCGCGCGCCAGTCGACGTTGTGGGTGAGACTCGCCTCCGGGGCGATCCCCTTCCGGATCCCGCCGACGTAGGCGGTGGAGATGTGCACGACGTGCGGGTCGCTTCCGCTCGCGAGCAGCGCGCCGTACAGGCCGATCGCTCCACCGACGTTCGTGTCGAACGCCTCGTCGATCGGTGGGTCGAATGAGACGGTGGATGCCCCGTGGATGACGATGTCGATGTCTCCCGGAAGCGACCCGGGGTGGCCGAGGCTGCCCTCGACCACGGAGACGCGCTTCGCCACGGCGTCGCGGGCGGCATCCTCCCCGATGCGGTCGATCCAGCTCTTGAAGACCGGCTTGCGCATCAGGTTCTGCAGGCGATCGTCGCCGGTCTGGCTCCCCTTTCCCCGCACCAGGATCGAGATGCGGGTGTCGGGGAAGTCGGACAGCAGACGTTCGAGGATCGCCTGTCCGACGAAGCCGGTCGCCCCGGTGAGGAAGACGTGCTCGTTGGTGAGGGCGCGGGCGGCTGAGCTCATGATGTTGCCTTTCGGATGAGCCGGAGGTCGGCCTGGCCTGGGAGGGTGTCGACGCGCGAGTCGAGCATCGCCACGGTCTCGGGGGAGGTGCGGAACAGTTCGGAATAGAAGAAATCGGTTTCGCTCTTCGGCTGTGCCTTCGCACCGATCGGCCACGGGGTCGTGCGGAGGCGGCGCCGTGTCAGCGAGCGCGCGCGTGAGGAGTGAAGGAGGCGATAGCGGGCCTGCGCCTCGAAGAAGAGCAGTTGGCGCGCCTTGACCGAGATAATGTTCTCGAGGGTTCGCACGAGTTCTTCCTGCGGCTCGAGTTCGGCGATGCGGGCGTATGCCGCCTGCATCAGCCACTCGTCGACGGTTCCCATCGCCATGTGCACGGCCGTCATAGGGACCCCGATGATGTTGGCGACGATAGATTCGCGGATGGTGCGCTCACCGTGGGTGCGGATCACCGTCTCCGGCACCGTCTCTCCCTCGTTGTGCGCTTCGATGATCGCATCGAGCGCGTCGGCGATCCAGAACTTCTCGAACGCCCAGGTGGTGAGGAACGCGGTGACCCGTGCGTCTTTATGGGTCGCGGTGACGAGGATGCCGCGGAGGTGGCTCATGGTCGCCCGCTCGATGTCCCGCAGATAGGCGAGTGAACGAAGGGTCCCCGCGGTCAGGGGAGCGTCGACGTATGCCGTGAGGTCCAACTCGTCGCGATGGCTTCCGGCCGCGGTGCGGGCGAACGCACGCACGTCGAAATCGGGGGCCGGGGCGTTCAGGTCGTCCACGGTGGCCTCATCATGTTCGGGCATCCGTACTTTCCTCCGTGTGACTAAACGACTTCTCGAAAGAGTCTATAGAACTGACGCTACGGGGGCCGTAGCGTAATGTACTGCTCATGGCAACGGCTCTTGTGACGGGCGGCACCTCAGGCATCGGCGCCGAATTCGCCCGATCCCTGGCTGGCCGCGGTTTCGACCTCGTACTCGTCGCGCGCGACGTTACACGATTGAACGCCATGGCCGCTGAGTTGCATGCCGCCGACGGAATATACGTCGAGGTGTTCCCGGCGGACCTGGCGGATCGAGCGGATGTCGCTCGCGTCGTCGAGCGCATCGTCGACCCGCTGCGTCCCATCGAGTTCCTCGTGAACAATGCCGGCTTCGGAGTGCATTCGAGTCTGCTGGTCGAAGACACGTCGCCCCACGATCGCGCATTTGAGGTGATGTGCCGCACCGTGCTCGTGCTCGGCGGAGCGGCCGCGAGATCGATGAAGGCTCGCGGCCACGGGACGATCCTCAATGTGTCGAGCACTGCCGGGTACATCACCATGGGCTCGTATTCGGCCATCAAGGCGTGGGTGACCTCATACAGCGAGGGGCTCGCCGTCGAACTTCGGGGCACCGGGGTGACCGTCACGGCCCTCTGCCCCGGGTGGGTTCGCACCGAGTTCCACTCGAGGGCGGGCATCCGCGCCTCGTCGATTCCGGAGGCGCTGTGGATCGACGCCGAGCCGTTGGTGGCTGGTGCACTGCGCGACGTAGATCGCGGGCGGGTCATCTCCATACCCACAGTTCGCTACCGAGCACTCATCTGGTTTGCGCGACACCTCCCGCGTCGCACGATCCGCTTCATCTCCGGTGCCATCTCGTCGAGCAGGAAAGAGGAGAACGAGACCAGCTCAGAGGCAACCCAAACGATTCCCCGTGCCGATCCGAATAACCCGGTGAGCACACCAGGGCAGGGGAACTAGCAATGCCAGACAGGTTCACCTCGTCGACGATGGCAGGGATGCGATTCGTCGCGCAGCGGGGCATCCTGCGACCAGTGATCTGGCGCATCACCCGGGTCTCGGTCTATGGGGTCGAGCGTCTCGAGGGTCTCGAGGCGCCGTTCATCGTCGTTGCGAATCACTCAAGCCACCTCGACGCGCCGCTCGTGATCGGCGCCCTGCCGAGAAAGCTCTCTCGCTATCTCGCCGCCGGAGCCGCCGCCGACTACTTCTTCGACGTCACCTGGCGGAAGTGGCTCACCACGCTCTTCTTCAACGCATTCGCAATCGAACGTGGGGCGTCCCGCACCCGTGTCGGAATGTCGAAGACCCTGCTCGACCGCGGCATCCCGCTTCTCATCTTCCCCGAGGGCGGGCGCTCGAAAACTGGCGAGATGGGCCCGTTCAAGCCGGGGGCGGCATCCCTCTCGATCTCCGCCGGGGTGCCGATGCTTCCCATCGCGATCATCGGGGCGAGTACGGCCATGCCTCGCGGGCACAACTGGCCGATCAAGGGCCGTTTGCCGGTGTGCGTCGCCTTCGGGGAACCGATGCGGCAGCTCGCCACGGAGTCGGCAGAGGAATTCAACGGACGGGTTGCCACCGCCGTTCGACAATTGCACGCCTCGGTGCACCCGACGGGTGTCCCGATTCACTTAGAGGGAGGAAGTCGATGACATCCAAGAAGCAGGTCCAGCACATGAAGTGGTGGGGATGGGGAGTCGAGGGGGTCGCATTCCATCACGAGGACAAGCCGGAGTTCGCTCCCTTCGTCGTGAAGGCCGTCGGCCTCGACGTGCGCACGAGCGAGAAGGCGGTCGTACTGCCGTTCGACCAGCTCGACGTGCCTGCACCGAAGATCGACGCGTCGTTCTTCGCGGCCCTCGCCGCCATCGTCGGTGAAGACAACGTCACGAGCGACGCGATGGAACGGGTCGTTCACACCTATGGCAAGAGCCTGCGCGACCTCGTTCGCGTGCGCTCCGGCAAGATCGATCGCACACCGGATGTCGTGGTCTACCCGGCAGACGAGGCCGAGACACAGGGCATCGTCGACGCCGCCGTCGCGGCCGGTGCCGTCATCATCCCGTTCGGCGGGGGCAGCAACATCGCCGGGAGTCTCGAGCCGCTCGCGGCCGAGCAGCGCACCGTCGTCTCGCTCGACCTCGGACGGCTCGACCGAGTGCTCGACGTCGATGCCGACTCGGGGCTAGCGCGCATCCAGGCCGGTGCGCTCGGCCCGAGCCTCGAAGCCCAGCTCACCGAGCGCGGCTGGACCCTCGGGCATTTCCCCGACAGCTTCACCTACTCGACGCTGGGAGGCTGGGTCGCAACCAGGTCATCCGGTATGCAGTCCGACAAGTACGGCGACATCGCCGACATCGCGCGCGGGCTGCGGGTGGTGCGCCCCGGCGGAACCCTCGTCATCCGCGCCATCCCGAGCGCCTCGACCGGCCCGAGTGTTCGCGAGATGATCCTCGGAAGCGAGGGACGCCTCGGTGTCATCACCGAGGTGACGGTGCAGGTGCATCGCATTCCGGAGAAGCGCGACATCTACGCCTACTTCTTCCCGAACTGGGAGACGAGCCTGAAGGCGATGCAGGAGATCGCCGAGAGCGACGCAACGCCGTCGATCACCCGCGTCTCGGACGCGCGGGAGACCGGATTCTCGCTCGCGACGAGCAAGGCGAGTAAGGGCATGTCGAAGTTCCTCTCCGGAACGGTGCTTCCCGGCCTGATGAAGCGCAAGGGCTACAAGCTCGACGAGATCTGCCTCTCCTTCATCGGCTACGAGGGTGGAGAAGCGCATGCGAAGCACCAGAAGGCCCTCGTCGATGCGATCATCAAGAAGCACAACGGGATGGGCGTCGGCAAGGGGCCGGGCGTGCTCTACGACCAGAAGAAGTTCGATACCCCGTACCTGCGCGACTTCCTGCTCGACCAGGGAGCCGCGGGCGACGTGTCGGAGACGGCAGCGCCCTGGTCGAAGCTCGCCGCCGTGCACGACGGCGCCTATGCGGCCGCACAGGGAGCGTTCGACAAGCTCGGCAAGGTCGGCTGGATCATGAGTCACGTCTCACACTCGTACCACTCGGGTGCCTGCCTCTACTTCACGTTCGCCTTCGTCTTCGGCGACGACGACAAACTGGCGGAGTACGACCTGGTGAAGCGCGCGATCCAGCAGTCGTTCATCGACAACGGCGGAACGATCTCCCACCACCACGGAGTCGGCCTCGAGCACTCGCCGTGGCTCGAGCAGGACATCTCGACAGAGGGCGTCGGACTGATGAACGGCCTGTTCGAAAGCGCCGATCCGAACGGTCAGTTCAACCCCGGCAAGATCATTTACGGCGGAGCGGCAGTGACGGTACCGGCAGCGACGAAGGCGTAGCCGCTTATCCTCTCTCAGCCGGTTCTGCCGGCGACGTGAACCGTCACCGCGAGTGGGTCGAGTGAGAACTCGGCCCACTCGACGTTTCCGATGAGGTCGCCGTCGGCCTGGAAGGTCGTCGGATCGTGGAGCGTCACTGTCACCGATCGCGCAGTCTCGTAGCGAAACGCCCCACTACGATCGTAATTATCTTCTAAATCGTGGACTCGCTCCTCAAGATCACTTCTAGCTTCTTCCAAACAGCGATACTTCTCGATCTTTTGGGCTTCTTTCTCTATATTTTCA
>JANYGT010000136.1 GCA_025362355.1 Lacisediminihabitans sp.
CCGACAACAAGCTCTACGGCACCCTTGGGCACCTGGCGAGCACCAAGCGCGCGCATGACGGCATGCAGATCGCGGTCGGCGGCTGTCTCGCCCAGAAAGACAAGAACGTCATCCTCGAGAAGGCCCCCTACGTCGATGTCGTCTTCGGCACCCACAACATGGGCGCTCTGCCTGCACTGCTCGAACGCGCGCGACACAACGGTGAGGCCCAACTCGAGATCCTCGAGTCTCTGGATGTCTTCCCGTCGACACTGCCGACAAAGCGCGAGTCGACCTACAGCGGTTGGGTGTCGATCTCGGTCGGTTGCAACAACACCTGCACCTTCTGCATCGTGCCGGCACTTCGGGGCAAGGAGAAGGATCGTCGACCGGGGGACATCCTGGCGGAGATCCGTTCCCTCGTCGAGGACGGCGCCATCGAGGTAACCCTTCTCGGCCAGAACGTGAACTCCTACGGTGTCGAATTCGGCGATCGCCAGGCGTTCTCCAAACTCCTCCGCGCGGCGGGAACGATCGAGGGCCTCGAGCGCATCCGTTTCACGAGTCCGCATCCCGCCGCGTTCACCGACGACGTGATCGATGCGATGGCGGAGACGCCGAGCGTGATGCCACAGCTTCACATGCCTCTTCAGTCCGGCTCCGACCGCATCCTCAAGTCGATGCGCCGGAGTTACCGATCGGAGAAGTTCCTCGGGATCCTCGATCGTGTGCGGGTCCGCATCCCGCACGCTGCGATCTCGACCGACATCATCGTCGGATTCCCCGGCGAGACCGAAGAGGACTTCCAGGAGACCCTTCGCGTCGTGGAGCAGGCCGGGTTCGCGACGGCGTTCACCTTCCAGTATTCGATTCGCGAAGGCACTCCGGCGGCCACCATGGACGATCAGGTTCCGAAGGCCGTCGTTCAGGAACGGTATGAGCGCCTCGTCGCCCTGCAAGACAGACTGGCCTGGCAGCAGAATCTCGAGTTGGTCGGCCGTGAGGTACGCGTGCTCGTCGGTGCCGAAGGCTCGAAAGACGCCGACACGCATCGGCTGTCGGGCCGCGCTGAAGACAGCCGGCTCGTGCATTTCGACCTCCCGCCGCACAGCGAGATCCCGCGTCCGGGCGATGTCGTCACGGTGCGCATCTCCGAAGCGAAGCCGTACTATCTGATCGCCGACTCCGCCGACGGAGCGCCACTCGCCATCCGCCGCACGCGGGCGGGTGACGCCTGGGATCGGGCGGAATCGGCATCCTGTGCCGTGCCGGCTCACGGTGATGGTCCTGCGCCAGCATCGGTGTCGCTCGGCCTCCCGACACTGCGGGTCGGTCTGCCGCCGGTGGCCGTCGGCACGACTTCGGTATCCACGGGGCCTCAACGTGGCGCGCACGATGGGCAGCACTAGCCGCGAGCGGGGCCCCGATGCGAATCGCGACGTGCAGCTCGTCGCGATCGTGGGTGCGACCGGCACGGGTAAGTCCGCACTCTCTCTCGATCTGGCCGAGCTCCTCGCAGAGCGTGGGATGGCCGCCGAGATCGTCAACGCCGATGCCATGCAGCTCTACCGTGGCATGGACATCGGAACGGCCAAGCTCCCGGAAGCCGAGCGCCGAGGCATCCCGCACCATCTGCTCGACGTGATCGATCCCCGTGACGAGACCAGCGTCGCCGACTACCAGGCGGACGCCCGAGCCGCTATCGACGACATCCTCAAGCGAGGCGCACTTCCGATCCTGGTCGGCGGCTCCGGGCTCTACGTCTCCTCGGTCCTCTGGGACTTCCGCTTCCCGGGGACGGACCCGGACATCCGCGCACGACTTGAAGCCGAGTTGCTCGAGTCGGGTCCGGGAATGCTCTCCCGACGACTCGCGCTTCTCGATCCGGCGGCGGCGGCAGCAATCGGTCCGCACAACGGGCGTCGCATCGTGCGCGCCCTCGAGGTCGTCGAACTCACCGGGGAGCCGTTCGGAACGGGCCTTCCCGACGAATCGTCCCTCTGGAAACCGACCTCGATCGTGGGGGTCCGCACCGAGCGCGCAGAGCTCGTGCCGAGACTGGACGAGCGGGTCGCCAGGATGTGGCGCGGAGGAATCGTGGACGAGGCTGCCGGTCTCGAGCAGCATGGGATAGGTGTCACCGCGGCGCGCGCGATCGGCTACGCCCAGGCGCTCGCCCAACTGCACGGAGAGGCGACGGAGGCCGAAGCGATCGAGGCCAGTGCCGTGCTGACCCGCAGGTATGCGCGACGACAGGTCGGCTGGTTCGGTCGCTATCCCGCGAGGTGGGTCGAGTCGGATGCTCCCGACCGGGCGACCACCGCCCTCGAACTAGTGTTGACCCATGCCTGAACTGCACTTCACCAAGGGTCACGGAACCGGGAACGACTTCGTCTTGTTCCTCGACCCCGACGGAGAGGTTAATCTCACCCCGAGCCAGCTCGCCGCGATCGCCGACCGCCATTTCGGTGTCGGCGGCGATGGCGTCATCCGGGCCGTTCGCTCGAAGAATCTCGCCGACGGTGCCGCCGCACTCGCCGAGGATGACGCCGCGGAGTGGTTCATGGACTATCACAATGCCGACGGCTCACCGTCGGAGATGTGTGGCAACGGCATCCGCGTCTACGCGCGCTATCTCATCGAGAACGGCCTCGTCTCCCTCGGCCAGGGCGAGACCCTTGCGATCGGGACCCGCGGCGGAGTTCGTGACCTTCAGCGCAATTCGAACGGGTTCCAGGTTGATCTCGGGCGCTGGTCGCTCGACGGTGGCGAACCACTCGTGAGGGCGAAGAATCTCCAGGTGGCCCGCCCCGGCCTCGGTATCAGTGTCGGCAATCCTCACGTCGTCGTCGCGCTCTCGAGCGAAGACGAGCTGGAGTCTGCCGACCTGTCATTCATCCCCCATCTCGATCCGCAGCCGATCGACGGGGCGAACGTCGAGTTCGTCGTGCCCCTCGAGCCACTCGTGCGTGATGGGGTCGGACACATCCGGATGCGCGTTCACGAGCGCGGAAGCGGCGAGACGCTCTCCTGCGGCACCGGGGCGGCGGCGGCGGCACTCGCCACGCGCTACTGGGCAGGCCAGAGCGCGCCGGACAACTGGAAGGTCGAGCTCCCGGGAGGAACGCTCGGGGTGCGGATGTGGCCGGCGGAAGACGGCGAGCACGTCTCGCTGAGCGGTCCGGCCGAACTGGTCTTCGAGGGCGACCTCACCGTCTGAAAGGGTGACCGCCGAAGGTCACCGCCGACGAACCCGGAGAACTCGGTAGCCCTTGTTGGTGGCCGCGCGTGACACGGCGAAATGCTCGGGGAGGGTGCCGTCGAGCCAGCGGTGGAGCGAGTCGGCTCCGAGGTTGCGCTGTACGACCAGCCAGGCATCCGATTCCGACTCCAAACGGGGAAGCCAGGTCTCCAGCATGCTGTGCAACTCGTCTTTCCCGACACGGATCGGCGGATTCGAGCGGATGGTGCGGAACGAGACATCAGCGGGAACATCCTCGGGCCGCACGGCGTTGACGTTCACGAGGCCGAGAGATTCGGCGTTGCGGCGCACGAGGTCGAGAGCCCGCTCGTTCACATCGACCGCCCAGACGGTGGAGTGCGGCGAATCGAGCGCAAGGGTCAACGCGATCGGTCCCCAGCCGCACCCGAGATCCAGAAAATCCCCTCCGGGCGGAGCAACGGGAGTATTGGCAAGAAGCACATGCGTGCCCGCGTCGATGCGTTCGGGGCTGAAGATGCCGTTCGACGTGGTCAGGTCATAGAACTGGCCAGACAGCGGCACTCGAATCTGGCGAAGTTTGAGTTCACTCTCCGGGTCCGATGAGAAGTAATGCTCATTGGCCATGGAGAGAAACCTACCGAAATACGAGGAGCTAAGGTTAACGAAATGATTGAGAGTGAACCGTCGGAGCCACAGGATGTGGACATCATCGACAGGGTTCTCGCGCGGGCCGCGGCACGGTCGTCCGGCTACTCGCTCTTCACCGGGAGTGGTGCCCAGGCACTGCAGACCGAGGGCCTCGACGCCCGTTCCGAGGGCAACGACGGCGAGCAGTTCGAGCGGGAAGACCGTGCGGCGCTTCGTCGGGTCGCCGGCCTTTCAACCGAACTCGAAGACGTCACCGAGGTCGAGTACCGGCAGCTGCGCATCGAGCGCGTCGTGCTGAT
>JANYGT010000142.1 GCA_025362355.1 Lacisediminihabitans sp.
GCCAAGGTCAGCGAGGTCGCGACGGCGGATGTTCCGGCCACGAGTCACCCGATCCCGCTGGTCAATGTCTTCCGACCGGACGTCATCGGCGAGACCCTGTCGGTCGAGGAGGCACTCAGCGGTGCGCCGGAGCATGATGGCAGTCGCTTCAAGGTCTCCGCGATCCTGGGGGAGGAGCAGTGATGACGGACCTCACCCGGCTCACCGCCGCCGAGCTGAGCGAGAAGCTCGCCTCCCGGGAGGTCTCGAGCGTCGAAGTGACGAAGGCGCACCTCGATCGGATCGCCGCTGTCGACGGCGAGATCCACGCGTTCCTCCACATCTCCAAAGATGCGATCGACACCGCAGAGGGTGTCGACGTGTTGCGGCGTACCGGGAGCCCGCTCGGACCGCTCGCCGGAGTTCCAATCGCGATCAAAGACGTGCTCTGCACCCTCGATATGCCGTCGACCGCGGGCTCGCGCATTCTCGAGGGCTGGGTGCCGCCGTACGATGCGACCGTCGTGCGCAAACTGCGCGACGCGAACCTGATTCCCCTCGGCAAGACGAACATGGACGAGTTCGCCATGGGCTCATCGACCGAGCATTCTGCTTATGGGCCGACCCACAACCCCTGGGATCTCGACCGCATCCCCGGGGGTTCGGGTGGCGGGTCGGCCGCTGCCGTCGCTGCATTCGAGACTCCTCTCGCTCTCGGTTCGGATACCGGTGGGTCAATCCGCCAGCCGGCTGCGGTCACCGGGTCTGTCGGGGTGAAGCCCACCTACGGCGGTGTCAGTCGTTATGGTGCGATCGCCCTCGCTTCGTCGCTCGACCAGGTCGGCCCCGTCACGCGGACCGTGCTCGACGCCGCCCTGTTGCATGATGTGATCGGCGGGCACGATCCGCGTGACTCGACCAGCCTGAGAGACGAGTGGCCGAGCTTTGCCGCGGCCGCTCGAAAGGGCCGCGAGAATATGTCGCTGAAGGGTGTTCGAGTCGGCGTCGTGAAAGAACTCGACGCCCCCGGTTTCCAGCCAGGGGTGTCGCAGCGCTTTCACGAGACGCTCGATCTCCTGCAGAAGAACGGCGCCGAGATCGTCGAGGTGTCTGCTCCTAACTTCGAGTACGCGGTTGCTGCCTACTACCTGATTCTTCCGGCCGAGGCATCCAGCAACCTCGCCAAATTCGACTCTGTGCGATTCGGCCTGCGGGTGAACCCTGTGGGGGGAGGGACGGTCGAGGATGTCATGGCCGCCACCCGCGAGGCCGGCTTCGGTGCGGAGGTGAAGCGCCGCGTCATCCTCGGCACCTATGCACTTAGCGCCGGCTACTACGACGCCTACTACGGCAGCGCGCAGAAGGTGCGCACCCTGATCCAGCGGGATTTCGCCAGTGCTTTCGCCCTGGCGGACATCCTCATCAGCCCGTCCGCTCCGACGACGGCGTTCAAGATCGGCGAGAAGATCGACGATCCGCTCGCGATGTACCTCAACGACGTGACGACGATCCCGGCGAACCTCGCGGGCATCCCCGGTATGGGTCTTCCGATGGGACTGGCGCCGGAAGACGGTCTTCCGACCGGGCTCCAGCTGATGGCTCCGGCGCGAGCGGATGCCCGACTCTACGAGCACGGCGCCGCGATCGAGGCGCTGCTCGAGGAGAGCTGGGGTCGCACGCTGCTGTCGCAGGCTCCGGAGCTGGCGACGCGATAGAAACGTCGACTGCGGGGCTACACTTCGTCGCATGACCCAGCAGCAGCCGTTCACCGTCGTGCGCACCATCGACGACATCGAGGTGCGCCGCTACCCCGATTACGTACTCGTGCAGGCGGCCGTCGATGGCGATTTCGATCGTGCCGGCAACACGGCATTTCGCCCGCTGTTCAGCTACATCACGGGGGCCAACGTCGGTTCGACGAAATTCGAGATGACGGCACCGGTGCTGCAGGAGCAGGTGGGCGAGACCAGCCATGTCGTCAGTTTCGTGTTGCCGGAAGGAGTGGATGCGGCATCCGTCCCCCTTCCGAAGGATGCGCAGGTCACCACCCGCGCCGTTCCCGGCCACGACGCTGCAGCACTTCGATTTCGCGGGGGCTGGAGCGAGAGGAGCTTCAAGGCGCACGGTGAAGAACTGCGGCAGAAGGTGACGGCGGCCGGCCTCGAACCGGTCGGGGACGTCTATTCCGCCCGCTTCGATCCGCCGTGGATGCCCGGCATCCTCAAGCACAACGAGGTGCTGGTGGCGCTGCGTTCCTGACGGCGTTGGCTCTGGGCTCCCTAGATGAGACATTGTGGCCTCGCGTTGACGTTGAATCGCTCGTGGGGTCGACTATGTCAACGGAACGTGCCAAGGTATGTCCGATTTGTCAGTTCGCTACGCCGAGGATCGCGGTCGACGGAAGGTGTAGTTCACCGTCAGGCCCCGTCATGCCGGCCGTGAGAGAAAGAAAGGCATCCGACATCCGTTCCCGGGCCTCGGCGATCTGCGCGCGATAAGTATGTCCGATCGTGGCGCCCGACATCTCGATGACGTCGTTCCAGAGCCGGTTCATCGCGTTGACGGGTGCCGGCCAGATCGTCACGCCGACGGGACCGCCTGGCGCCACGACCCGACGGAGTTCCCGGATGGATGCAACCGGCTCGGTCACGTGATTGATCACGAAGTTGGCGGTGACGGCGTGGAAGTGTTCGTCGGGGTAGGGGAAGTCGGGCACGGATCCGAGCGCGATCATCGACCGGTCGGCATCCACCCCCTGGGTCTCGATGCCGAGCTCGGCTGCGGCTGCGGCGACATTGCCGGTGCCGGTGCCGACGTCGAGCAGGATCCGCGGGCGCGGACGTCGCTCGAGCAGGGCGCTGAGCATCGGCTGCACCGTTCCCGCGGTGAGCCGCGCGAAGGATTTGTCGTAGGCGACTGCCGTTCCCTCCCAGTCGGTCGCCATGTCACCACCGTAAACGCCTCGCAGCGCTCTTAGGCGCGCGAGAAGGCGAAATTGGTTTCAACGGCGCGCCCTAGCGACCAATTCTGCTCTCTCGCGGCTCGTTCCGAAGGGACACGCTAGTCACCAGAGCGCTGGCGGAACGCGACCATGTTCATCCGATTGCCGCAGCGCACGCTGCAGAATCGCTTCGAACCGTTGCGCGAGAGGTCGGCAAGCAGTCCGTCGCAATCGTCGGCCTCGCAGACGCGGAGGCGTGCGGTCTCACCGGCGCGGATGATGTCGCTGAACGACATCGCGGCCTCCACCCTGATGCGTTCCGCGAGGGGCGCATCCGGAGCGGTGGCATGGAAGTGCCAGTCGAAGTGGTCGTGACGTTCGAGCTGGGGGAGAGCCCTGGATTCCGCGAGGATGCGGTTGACTTCGATGACGAGTTCGTCGATGGGAAGCCTCCACACCGCGCGGATGTCGTCCCGTACGCTCTTGACCTCGGCGAGTTCCGCGAGGTCGTGGTCGATGCGCCCTGAGTAGGTGAACGCGGTGAGGATCGCGGCGAGATCATCGGGGGTGGCGAGCTCGTCGGTGCCGCTGCGAGAGGATGCGGCATCCGTATTGCAGAGCACGACGAGGAAGGCGAGGTCGTCTTCCGTGTCAGGGGCAAAATGCAATTTGACTCCTTACTTTCGACAAGGCTACCTTCAGGATATGAAGAGCACGGGCACAACCTCCGGATTGGTCATCGCGCTCATCGCCGCGGCGACGTTCGGTATGTCCGGCGCATTCATCAAACCGCTCCTCGAGGCCGGCTGGAGCCCGGCGGCCGCCGTCACCGCGCGCGCTCTGATCGGCGGAATCGTTCTCGCCCCGTTCGCTCTCGCACAGCTGCGCGGCAACTGGCCGGCAGTGTGGCGCAGCCGGTGGCGTGTGCTCGCGATGGCGCTCATCGGCGTCGCAGGCACTCAGCTCGTCTACTTCGCCGCGCTGCAGCGAATCCCCGTCGGCACCGCGATCCTGATCGAATACATGGCCCCGCTGCTGCTGGTCGGATTCGTCTGGGCGACGAGTCGGCGGATCCCGAAGGCCGTCGTGCTCATCGGGTCGGTCGTCGCGCTGGTCGGCCTCGTGCTCGTCGTCTCGCCGAGCGCAAAGGGCAGCTTCGACATCCTCGGTCTCGTGTTCGCCGCTATCGGAACGGTCGGCTGCGCCGTGTACTACGTCGTCGCAGCCCGCCCGAGCGACGGACTGCCCCCGGTCGCGCTCGCGGCATCCGGCCTGGTGCTCGGCGGCGTCGTCCTTGGCCTCGTCGGCCTCACCGGCATCGTTCCTCTTGCCGTCAGTTTCGGGCCGGTGCGGATGCTCGGCACCTCGGTGGCCTGGTGGATCCCCCTGCTCATCGTGGGGGTACTCGCCACCGCCGTCGCCTATGCCACGAGCATCACGGCCGCGGCCATGCTCGGCTCGCGCCTCGCCTCCTTCCTCGGACTGCTCGAGGTGGTGGCCGCGGCACTCTACGCCTGGATCCTCCTCGGCGAAGACCTCTCCGTGTCCCAGCTGGTGGGCGGGGTGCTCATCCTGGTGGGCATCGGATTCGTGCGGGCCGAGAAGTCGGATACCGACACCGAACTGGAGGCCGGGGCGATCCTGGAT
>JANYGT010000155.1 GCA_025362355.1 Lacisediminihabitans sp.
CCACTGCTGCCTCCCGTAGGAGTCTGGGCCGTGTCTCAGTCCCAGTGTGGCCGGTCACCCTCTCAGGCCGGCTACCCGTCGTCGCCTTGGTGGGCCATTACCTCACCAACTAGCTGATAGGCCGCGAGTCCATCCTTGACCAAAATTCTTTCCACCCCCTAGCCATGCGGCTGAAGGTCGTATCCGGTATTAGACACCGTTTCCAGTGCTTATCCCAGAGTCAAGGGCAGGTTACTCACGTGTTACTCACCCGTTCGCCACTAATCCAAGGAGCAAGCTCCCCTTCATCGTTCGACTTGCATGTGTTAAGCACGCCGCCAGCGTTCATCCTGAGCCAGGATCAAACTCTCCATAAATGTTTGATTGCACGTCGCACGCCTCAGTGAAGAGGAGAACGCCGGCACATCTAGTGCAACCAGCCTCCGGAATGGGAGGACAGGTTGCAAGTTTGAAACTGACAGAACAAATCAATACTGACTTGCTTTGTTGTTTATATCTTTTCCAAAGGAATCCGATGCGGTTCGATCGCTAGAAACGACCTACACCGCATACGGGTTTTTGGCATTTGACATTGTGCACGCTGTTGAGTTCTCAAGGATCGGACGCTTCTGATTTTCACCCCGCAGGGCTTCTACTCAGAGCTACTTACCTGTGTTTGTCACCCTCGCTCTCGCGCTGGGCAACCTGTCTAACTTAGCACTTTCGCAGCTTGTGTCAAATCAAGGCGACGACCTCTTCGAGGTTGACGACTCGATCTGAAAGCTAACGAGGAGTACCCATCCTAAGATCTGAAGTCAGTGTCTGCAAGGCTGAAAGCCTCGTAAGTTATCACTGCTGTTTGACTTGTTCGGAGATGTTCTCACCGAAGGATGTTCGTCCCTCTTGAGGCCGTAAGCTCTTCCGCTTTTCGAACCTTTGGGGTGACAAGTAAGAACATTACGGTGCCGATTCGGCTCTGGCAAATTACGAGCGATCCCGGGCGTGTCGCGTCCTGGAAGACCGACTGAGGTCATTCCACGAAGACCCCGGCGAGCGTCTTCTTGCCCCGCCGCAGTACCGAGAATCCTCCGGGAAGCATGCTGTCGCCCACTAGGGCTGCCGCATCGACCACCTTGATGTTGTTGAGATACACCCCGCCCTGTTCTACAGCGCGTCGGGATTCTCCGAGGCTCGAGGTGAGACCGGTATCGACGAGAACCTGCATCACCGTGGCATCCGGGATCGTCGTCGTATTCGGAAGCTCGCGAAGCGCGGACTCGAGCGTCTGCGGATCGAGATCGGCCAATTCGCCCTGACCGAACAGCGCACCGGTCGCTGCGATCGCCGCCGCCGTCGCCTCCCTGCCGTGAACGACGGTCGTCACCTCGAGCGCGAGAGTGCGTTGAGCCTGCCGCTTGAACGGTTCGTGCGCGACTGCATCCGCGAGCCGTTCGATCTCCTTGCGGCTGAGGAAGGTGAATACCTTGAGACGCCCGATCACATCGGCATCGTCGGCATTGAGCCAGAACTGATAGAAGGCGTAGGGGCTCGTCAACGCCGGATCCAGCCAGACAGCGTTGCCCTCGCTCTTTCCGAACTTGCGTCCGTCGGAGTTGGTGATGAGCGGGGTACCGATGGCGTGCACGCCGACACCCTCTGCGCGTCGCACTAGGTCGACACCACTCGTCAGATTTCCCCATTGGTCGCTTCCGCCGGTCTGGAGGACGCAGCCGTAGTCGACGTAGAGCTGTCGGAAGTCGAGGCCCTGCAGTATCTGGTAGCTGAACTCGGTGTAGCTGATGCCCTCGTCGCTGTTGAGCCGGGCGCTCACCGCATCTTTCTTCAGCATGGTGCCGATGCGATAGTGCTTGCCGATGTCCCGCAGAAAGTCCAGGGCGCTCATCCGCGCCGTCCAGTCCAGATTGTTGACGAGCCGTGCCGCGTTCTCGCCATCGAAACTCAGGAACTTCGACACTTGATGCTGCAGGTAGCCGACCCACTCCGCCACGACCGCGGCGTCATTCAGCGTTCGTTCGGCGGTCGGTTTCGGGTCCCCGATGAGTCCTGTCGACCCGCCGAGGAGGCCGAGCGGCCGGTGTCCGGCGAGCTGCAGTCGCCGCATGAGAAGAAGTTGCACGAGATTGCCGAGGTGCAGGCTGGGCGCTGTCGGGTCGAAACCGCAGTAGAAGGTGATCGGAGGGCCGGCCAGAAGGCCCTTCAACTCGGAAGCGTCGGTGGAAACCGCTACCAGTCCGCGCCAGGCGAGCTCTTCCCAGATGTCGTCGAACGAACTGTCATTCGTCTGGGTGTTCAGGGATTCGGATGCTGGCACGTCCCGAGAATACCAGCGCTCCGATCACGTGAACCGGCCCGGACCCGTCGCACAATCAGAGTTATGAGTGTCATCAATCAACCTTCATGGCTTGTTTTACTGTGAATCAACCATCTAGGGTTGATAAAAGGTGAATAAGCCCTGCGGGCTTGATGTCACAAGCATCGACGGAGGCGTCGACGAAACAGGACGGAGTATGGAGATGTATGTGATCACGGCAGACCAGGTCGACAGTCGCCACCGGGACGACATCGTCGATGAGGAGATAGGCAACCTCACCGAGCGGTGGGCCTCGGCGTTCGTGCTTCCCGTCGAGCGAACCGCCGGAGACGAATTGCAACTCATGGTGAGGCGCGGACCGGACGCGCTCGCCATCATCCTCGACCTCACGCGGAGCGGTGACTGGAGCGTCGGGTGCGGCATCGGGTCGGTGACCGTTCCCCTGCCTCGCCACACCCGAGAAGCGAACGGCCCGGCTTTCATCGCGGCACGCGATGCCGTCGAATCGGCGAAGAGGCGAGACACCCGGTTCGCCCTGCGCGACGAGGCACCTGCGGACTCCGCAGCCGCAGACCTCGAACCCGTCATCGATCTGCTGCTGGTCATCAGGTCGAGGAGGAGTCGTGAGGGATGGGAGCTCTATGACCTCATGCTGCCGGGAAGAACCCAGGCCCAGGCTGCGGAGATGCTCGGAATCACCCCGCAGGCCGCAAGCAAACGTGCTCGGGCGGCGGCTATCCGCGCCGAATTCGCGGCGGTGCCGGCGGTAGGCCGTATGCTCGCCGCGACAGAGAACCCGACGGAGGGGAACGGATGATCGTGCTCGGAGTCATCACCTGGATCGCGGCCATCGCCGTCTTACTCGCCGCGATCGCCCTCGCCGTGCTGGCGATGGTCATCAAGCGACCGGCCATCGCACTCTTCGCCGCCGTGCCCGTCGCTCTTGGCATCGCCAGAGTGGTGTTCGGTGTGGTGATTCCCGCGCCCGACCATTTCCTGCTCGCGCTCGCCGGGCTCACCGCTGCAGTGCTCGGCATCGTCGCCGGCAACCCGATCACCGTCGCGATCCTCGACTACGCCGATGCCCGATCCGGAGCGAAACCCTCCGTCGTCGGCGCTCACGGCGGGATCATGATCACCGACAGGGCGATCGGCGCCGACGGCCAGCGCGAGGTGCTGCGGGGCGGAACGACCATCGGCTATCTCGAGCGTCTCGTCGTCGTCGCGGCCGTTGCGCTCGGACACTGGCAGATCGTGGCATTCCTGGTCGCGATCAAGGGCCTCGGCCGATTCAGCGAACTCGACAGCCCGGAGACGCGCGAGCGATTCATCATCGGAACGCTCGTCAGTTTCGTCTGGGCCGGCGCGTGCGCCGCACTCTTCGCGCTCTAGCGGCGCTGCAGGGCCGCGTCCGTCCCGCCGACGAACCCGCATTGTATGAGGGCGGAGCCAGGTTGTCAGCGGCGCTTCTGCACAGCGGGTCGGTACGGTGAGACCGTCGGATCACCCGGAATCCAGAATCGCCAAGGATAGGCGATGGTGCCCCCGATGCCGGACACCCCGGTGCGTGGCCCGGAGTCGTGCGAAGCGCGGATGCGCGGAAGCTCGAGATCGAAGGGCGCTTCCGCAAGATCCGCTCCCCCGTCGGCGAGCTCGATCCCGAGGGCCACGACGAGTCGGGCGGGGCCGCGGGCGAGGTCGGCGTCAGACCGCGACGTAGTTCGACGTTCTCGAGCAAGTTCGATGCCCTCGACGATCTCACCCGCGCGAAGCAGTACGGCTGACGCCGTTCCCTCCGGTGAACAGACCACGTTGGCGCAGACGTGCATCCCGTAGGTGAAGTAGGCATAGAGCCGGCCGGGTTCGCCGTACATGACGGCATTTTTCCGACCGGGCCCGCGGAACGCGTGAGACCCGGGGTCGGATTCTCCGAGGTATGCCTCGACCTCGGTGAGGCGCACCGAGACCGTGCCCTCCGGAGTGATCCTCGAGAGAACTGCACCAAGAAGTGCCGGGGCCACCTCGGTCGCGGGCGAGAAGAAGGTCGACCTGTCGGACATGCTGCCCCCGAGCCTCGGGACCGGTCAGAAGAGCGGGGCGCCGCTCGTGATGAAGATCACCACGGCGATCACGAGCAGTACCCCGGCGACGCCGAAGATCGAATACATCACGATCTTCTGCGTGCGGGTCTGGGGCGGGCGGCGATTCTTGTCGTCTTTGCTCAGGCTCATGCCCTAGGCCTCTCTCGTATCTGATCTGCGGCGCCGTGCAGAAGTGAGGTGTCGCACCCGCTCGGTGAGGGCGATGCGCTGCTCGGCGACCCGCGCGGGGGCTGTGCCCCCTGCACCTGTGCGGCTGCCGATGGATCCGGCGACCGTCAGTACGCTGCGGACTTCGGGAAGGAGGTGCGGGGAGATCGAGAGGTACTCCTCATCAGTCGGCTCGTCGAGTTCGATCGCGCGGAGCTCGCAGAAGCTCACGAGAGCTCCGCTGATCTCGTGGGCCTCTCGGAACGGAACCCTCTGTTTGACCAGCCACTCCGCGACATCCGTTGCGAGAGAGAATCCCTGCGGTGCGAGCTCGGCAAGGCGGTCGACGTGGAACTCGAGGGTCGCCACCATCCCGGTGAACGCGGGAAGCAGCACCTCGAGAGTGGTGATGGAGTCGAAAACGGGCTCCTTGTCTTCCTGGAGGTCGCGGTTGTAGGCCAACGGCAGACCCTTGAGCGTCGCGAGTAGCCCCGACAGGTTTCCGATGAGGCGTCCGGCCTTGCCGCGCGCAAGCTCGGCGATGTCGGGATTCTTCTTCTGCGGCATGATCGACGACCCCGTCGAGTAGGCGTCGCT
Source organism: Lacisediminihabitans sp. (assembly GCA_025362355.1). GTDB lineage: Bacteria > Actinomycetota > Actinomycetes > Actinomycetales > Microbacteriaceae > Lacisediminihabitans. Next base: position 5,158 of record JANYGT010000155.1, read on the forward strand.
GAGGGTGACGAATCCGAACTCCCTCGTGTTCCAGACGATGATCTCCTCGGCGAAGCGCGAAAGGTCGATTCCGATCTGAGCGGTGATGTAGGCGAACTCGGCGACGACATCACGGCTCGCCGTGCCATCGATCGAGTTCTCGACGCTGCCCGAGAATCCGAGTTCGGCCGCGACGGCACCGACGTCGAGGCCGAGGGTGTTTCCCGCCAGCGCCCCCGAACCGTAGGGCGAAGAGTCTGCGCGCGCATCCCAGTCGTCGAGACGCTCGATGTCGCGCACCAGCGGCCAGCAGTGCGCGAGGAGGTGATGGGCGAGAAGTACTGGCTGCGCATGCTGGAGATGGGTCCTGCCGGGCATCACCGCGGTCTCATGCGCGACCGCCTGCGCGGAGATGGCGTCGATGAGGTCGACGAGAAGCGCCGAGATACGGACGGCGTGATCCCGGAGCAGCATCCTCACCAGGGTCGCTATCTGGTCGTTGCGACTCCTCCCGGCGCGGAGCTTGCCGCCGAGGTCGGTGCCGGCGCGATCGATGAGGCCGCGTTCGAGGGCCGCGTGGACATCCTCGTCGTCCGGTGCCGGGCGGAACGTGCCATCCGTCACCGCCGCTTGAAGATCGTCGAGGGCTGCGAGCATTCCCGCGAGTTCGTCGGCGGTCAGGTAGCCGGCACCGGCGAGCGCCCTGGCGTGGGCGCGCGACCCGGCGATGTCGTAGTCGGCGAGCTGCCAGTCGAAGTGAGTCGAACGACTCAGATCCCGCAGGGCATCGGAGGGTCCGGATGCGAACCGCGCGCCCCAGAGAGCGCCGGACGTCGTTGATCCGACCGCACTCGATCGCCCCTGGCCGGCGGGTTCTGCCATGAATCTGCTCCTGAAATCAGTGTGCCAAGTTTAGGGCCGCGGTGGGGTGCTACTTCTGCCTCAGCAGCCAGACCATCAGCGCCTTCTGAGCGTGCAGCCGGTTCTCGGCCTCATCCCAGATGACGCTCTGAGGTCCGTCGATGACCTCGGCGGTGACCTCGTAGCCACGGTCGGCCGGAAGGCAGTGCAGAAAGAGCGCCTCGGGCTTCGCGAGCGCCATGAGGTCGGCATCGACGCGGTAGCGGCCGAGGTCGAGGAGACGCTGCTCCTTCTCCTCCTCCTTCCCCATCGACACCCAGGTGTCGGTGACGACCACATCGACGCCGGCGACGGCCTGCACGGGGTCTGAGTAGATGGTGATCGACCCGCCGGTCTTCTCGGCGATCGCCTCCGCGTCCGCGACGACCGCATCCATCGGTCGGTAGCCGTCGGGACAGGCGATACGCACGTGCATCCCGGCCGTCGCCCCAGCGAGGAGGTAGGAGTGGACCATGTTGTCGGCACCGTCGCCGACGAAGGTCAGGGTGAGCCCCGCGAGCTCGCCGCTGTGTTCGCGGATCGTGAGCAGGTCGGCGAGCAGCTGACACGGATGGAAGTCGTCCGAGAGCGCGTTGATGACCGGCACCGTCGTGCCGTCTGCCATCTCTTCGAGCCCGGATTGCGCGTAGGTCCTCCAGACGATCGCCGCAACCTGTCGCTCGAGCACACGGGCCGTGTCGCTCGGACTCTCCTTGCCACCCAGCTGGCTGTTCGCCGTCGAGATGATGAGCGGGATGCCCCCGAGGTCGGCGATACCGACGGCGAAGGACACCCTGGTGCGAGTGGAGGACTTGTCGAAGATCACCGCGACCGTCTTCGGTCCGGCGAGCGGAGAGACACGGTTGCGATCCTTCTTCAACTCGAGCGCGAGGTCGAGGATCTCGGCCTGCTCGAGTGGGCTGAGATCGTCGTCGCGAAGAAAGTGGCGGGTCATTCCTGTGCCTCGGATTGAGCCGAATCCTGGATGGGAGCAACGGACCGGATCGCTTGGGTGAAGATCGCGCGGAACTCCTCGAGCTCCGCATCCCCCACGATCAGAGGGGGCGCGATGCGGATGCTCGTCTCGTTAGGCGCGTTGATGATGAGACCGAGTTCGAAGGCCTTTGCGGCGATCGCGCCGGCGAGCGGCTCTGACAGTCCGACCCCGACGAGGATCCCCTTGCCGCGGATCTCTGTGATCAGTGGTGATCCGATCGCTTCGATGATCCCTCGCAACTGAGCCCCGCGGAGCATCGCATTCTCGATGAGTCCGGCGCGTTCGATCTCGCCGAGCACAGCATTGCCGGCTGCGGTCGCGAGCGGATTGCCGCCGAAGGTGCTGCCGTGCTGGCCCGGCTGGAAGAGGTCGGATGCCGCTCCGAACGTCACCAGCGCGCCGATCGGCACGCCCCCGGCGATCCCCTTCGCGACACAGACCGCATCGGGGACGACACCGAGCTGCTGGAAAGCGAACCACGTTCCGGTACGACCGATCCCGGTCTGGATCTCGTCGAGGATCAGCAGCGCGCCCGTCTCGGTCGCGAGCTCGCGAGCACGCTCGAGGAAGCCATCGGGGAGGTCGAGCACACCGGCCTCCCCCTTGATCGGTTCGATGAAGATCGCGGCGACCGTGCCATCCATCGCTTTCTCGAGTTCGTCGATCGTGGTCGGGATGTGTTCGACGCCCGCAAGCAAAGGCTCGAAAGGCTCGCGCATCGCGGCCTTCCCGGTCAGCGAGAGCGACCCCATGGTCCTTCCGTGGAAGGAGTTGATGAGCGAGATGATCTTCGTCCGCCGCCCGTCACCGCGATTGAGACGGGCCAGCTTGATGGCTGCTTCGATCGATTCGGCGCCGGAGTTGCAGAAGAAGACGCGCCCGCCCACCCCGGCACCGGTGATGCGGAGAAGACGCTCCGCCAGCTCCAGCTGCGGCGGCGAGGCGAAGTAATTGGACACGTGCGCGAGGGTCGCGACCTGATGACTGACCGCCTCGACGTGCACCGGATGCGCATGGCCGAGAGCGTTGACGGCGATGCCGGCGAGAAAGTCCAGGTAGCGCTTACCCTCGACATCCCATACGTAGCAGCCCTCTCCACGCTCGAGCATCGCCATCGGCGACGCGAGCGAACGCATCATCACGGCGCCGAACCGCTCTCTCCAGTGGTCGGTCCCCGTGTCGGCGATTACTCCTGTTTCGATCATGACGCCTCCGTGTGTGGAATGACCTCGGTGCCGGAGCCCGAGTCGGTGAATGCTTCGAGAAGAATCGAGTGGGGAACGCGCCCGTCGATGATGGCTGCCTTCGGGACGCCACCGTCGACGGCGTCGAGGCAGGCCGTCATCTTGGGGATCATGCCGGACTCGAGGGAGGGCAGCAGCGCCCGCAGCTCGTCCGTATCGATCGACGAGACCAGCGAATCCCGGTTGGGCCAATCGCTGTAGAGGCCGGCCACGTCGGTCAGGATGACCAGTTTCTCGGCTCCGAGAGCAATGGCGAGAGAGGCTGCCGCGGAATCCGCATTGACATTGAGCGACTGCCCCGGCTCGGCCTCGTTCGGCGCGATCGACGACACGACGGGTATCTGGCCGGCCGCGATGATGGCGAGGATGACGGTCGGATCGACGAAGGTCACCTCGCCGACGAGACCGAGATCCACTTCCTCGCCGTCGACGATGGTGCTTCGGCGCGTTGCGGCGAACAGGCCTCGGGTCTCGCCGGACACGGGTTGGGCCGGGGCACCGTGCTCCGAGATCATCCTCGCGATCTTCGGACCGACTTCGCTCGCCAGAACGCTGCGCACCACCTGGATCGCGTCGGCGCTGGTCACTCGCAGACCTCCGCGGAATTCGCTCGGGATGCCCGCCGCCGCCAGCGCGGCCGAGATCTGCGGGCCGCCGCCGTGAACCACCACCGGCATGACGCCGACCTGCCGGAGGTACGCCATGTCTTCGGCGAAGCTGCGGGTGAGCCCGTCGTCGACCATCGCATTGCCGCCGAACTTCACGACGATCGTCTTGCCGTCGAAACGGCGCAACCACGGAAGGGACTCGATGAGCGCGCCGGCTTTGGCAGCAGCATCCAACTGCTCGGGGTCGATGACGTGTCTACCCATCAGCTCGAGTACGCGCTGTTCTCGTGCACGTAGTCGTGCGTCAGATCGTTGGTGCGGATCGTCGCTGTCGCCGCTCCGACATTCAGCCCGACGAGCACGTGCAGCCGGCGCGGGCTGAGGTCGACCTCGTCGATCGGCCGATCGGGGGCGCCCTCCGAGCAGACGCGCACCCCGTTCATCGAGACGTCGACGTTGTAGGGGTCGAACTCCGCCGTCGTCGTTCCGATGGCCGCCAGCACACGACCCCAGTTCGGATCGTTGCCGAACACCGCGGCTTTGAACAGATTGTTGCGGGCGATCGAGCGGCCGACCTCCACGGCATCGGTCTCCGAGTGTGCTCCTGTGACCTCGATGTCGATGTCGTGGCTCGAACCCTCGGCATCCTGCTGGAGGAGGGTCGCGAGCTGCGAGCAGAGCTCGGTGACGGCCGCGGTGAACTCGAGTTGCGGCGGAGTGATTCCGGATGCCGCGGACGCGAGCAGCACGACCGTATCGTTGGTCGACATGCACCCGTCGGAATCGAGGCGGTCGAAGGTGACGCAGGTGGCTTCCCTGAGCGCCCGGTCGAGCAGGTCGGAAGGCACGTCGGCATCGGTCGTCAGCACGACGAGCATCGTCGCAAGGCCCGGGGCGAGCATGCCCGCACCCTTCGCCATGCCGCCGATCGACCAGCCGTCGCGCTCGACGACCGCCTGTTTCGCGTGCGAGTCGGTCGTGAGAATCGCGGTCGCGGCGTCATTCCCGCCGCCGTCATCGAGAGCCGCCGCAGCGTCTCTCGACCCGGAGATCACCCGGTCACGAAAGACCTGGTCCCCCGTTCCGATGAGCCCGGTCGAGCAGACCACCACATCGCCGGCCGAAACCCCGAGTGCGTCGCCGACGGCCTCGGCCGTCAGGTGGGTCGTCTGAAATCCGAACGAGCCCGTGAAGCAGTTCGCCCCGCCGGAGTTGAGGACGACCGCTCGCACGACACCGTCGGCGACCACCTGCTGCGACCAGATGACCGGGTTGGCCTTCGACCGGTTGCTGGTGAAGACGGCCGCTGCGGCAGCGCTCGGGCCGCGATTGACGACGAGCGCGACATCTGGCGCCCCTGTCGATTTGAGGCCGGCCGCGACCCCAGACGCCTCGAAACCCTTCGCGGTTGTGACGCTCATGGCGCTACCCCGTCCGTGGTGAGACCAGCGGTCTCCGCGAGCCCGAGGGAGATGTTCGCGCACTGGATCGCGGCTCCGGCGGTACCCTTCACCAGGTTGTCGAGAGCGGTGATCACGACGACCCGACCGGCGGCTTCGTCGACGGTGACGCTCATCAGCGCCGAGTTCGACCCGACGGCGTCACCTGATCGCGGCAGTCGGCCCTCGGGAAGCAGATGCACGAAGGGCTCGTCGGCGTAGGCGCTCTCCCACGCCGCGCGAATCGCTGCCGCAGTCGTGCCCGGCACGATCCGCGCCGTCGAGGTGGCGAGGATGCCACGCGACATCGGCACGATCACGGGCGTGAACGAGAGGGTGGGGGCGACGGCCCCGGCGACGCGGAGCGCCTGCGTGATCTCCGGGATGTGGCGATGCACTCCACCGACGGCGTACGGATTCGCCGAGCCGAGGATCTCGCTCGCGAGGTTCGGCAGCGTGAGACTCTTGCCGGCACCGGACGGACCGACGGCGAGCACGGCGACGATGTCCTGCGCCTCGATCACCCCGGCCGCGATGCCCGGCACAAGGGAGAGCGACACGGTGCTGGCATTGCAGCCGGGTGCCGCGATGCGACGGGCGCCGACGAGCGCGTCACGCTGCTTGCCGCCGGGCACGATGAGCTCTGGAACACCGTAGCTCCAGGCCCCGAAGTAGTCACCGCCGTAGAACGTCGCCCAGTCGGCCGGGTCGGCGAGCCGATGATCGGCGCCGCAGTCGATGACGAGCGCATCGTCGCCGAGTGCCGCGGTGAGCTCTCCCGACTTCCCATGGGGAAGGGCAAGGAAGACGACGTCGTGTCCGGCGAGCGCAGCTGGGGAGGTCTCGACGAGCGACAGGTGTGAGAGCGACCGCAGATGTGGCTGCACCGCGGAGAGCGGCTGGCCGGCGTTCTGATTCGCGGTGACCGTCGTCACGGTGAAGTCGGGATGGGACGAGAGAAGCCTGAGCAGCTCTCCCCCGGCATACCCGCTTGCGCCTGCGACGGCGACGGAATACGACATGGTTGGCCTTTTCGGTGAGGGGGACGGTGGATGGTCCGGCGGCGCTCACGCGAATCGGTGATGCCGAAGCATCCGATCTGGCGTTAGAGCGTCGCCCTCAGTCGCTCACCGCGCGCACGAAGGCGTCGACGCTCGATGCGTCGCCCAGCCAGTGCGCTCCTGCGGTTGATCTCCACTCTGCGAGCATAGTGGAATCGAAAGTGGACGGATGCCGCACCTCGTCTCACTCGTCTCACTCTCGAATCGTCGCTCCCCACCGTTCCCGAGCGAATGCCGCGCCCGCGAGCTTGGCCTCCGTCGCCTCCGGGGCGGTGAGAGTGCGGTCCGGAGCCCGGAAACGCAGGGCGACGGTGATCGACTTCATGCCGTCGTCGACTCCCTCGCCCCGGTAGTCGTCGACGAGGCGGACGTGCTCGAGGAGCGGTCCTGCCCCGTCGACGATCGCGGCGAGGACAGCGGATGCCGGTACCTCGACCTTCACGACGAGGGACAGATCTTGTGTCGCCGCCGGGTAACCGATGATTGCTGTCGGCACCACCTCCGGGCGGCTGAGCTCGATGAGAAGGTCGAGATCGAGCTCGAGCACCGCGACCACACGCGGGAGATCGAGTTCGTCGGCGAGAGCAGGGAGAAGTTCCCCCGCGAATCCGATCGAACGGTCATCGACGAAGAGTTCGGCCGTGCGGCCCGGGTGCAGGGCGCGCTGTGTGCCCTGCCGAACGTCGACCGTCGCATCGACGGCAGCCGCGACCTGGCGCGCAGCGTCGAGGGCGTCAGCGATGCCGAAGGGGACGGCGGAGACGCCCGGCTGCTTCTCCGACGAGTTGCCGACGAACAGAGCC
>JANYGT010000164.1 GCA_025362355.1 Lacisediminihabitans sp.
CCGCGAGCAGACGCTCCGCTCGATCACCGAGGCCCGCGCCGTCGTGAAGTCGATAGTGGAGCGGGTGTCCCGCGCGACAGCGGGCTACGATTCGGTCGCCGACCGGGTCGAGCGGCTGTCATCGGAGGCCGAATCCGCACGATCGCTTCTCGACGCGGTCGGGGTCGAAGCAACCCGGGCGTCGGTCGCGACGGCAGCGATCGCGTCCCTGACCGAGCAGGTGACTTCCGAGGGGTTCGAGGATGCCGAGGCCGCCATCGCCGCCCGGCTCGACGCCGGTGCGCTCGCGATGCTCGAGGCGCGCATCCGCTCGCACGATGACAGGGTCGCCGCGTCGGTCGCGACCATCGCCGATGCGGCCGACATCCCCCACGAACACGTCGACGTCGAGCTCGCCCGCGAGAATCGTCGGATCGCGAGCCAGATCCGGGATGCCGCACTCACCGATCGTTCGTCGATCGAGACCCGGAAGGTCGAGCTCGACTCCGCCGCGAAGGAGGCGGCCGGCGAGCTCACGGTCTCGGGGCGACGACAGGCCGAATACGATCAGGTGCGCCAGCTGGCGGCCGTCATCGCCGGCAACGAACCGAACGAGAAGCGGATGCGACTCGAGTCGTTCGTGCTCGCCGCCCAACTCGAGGAGATCGTCACCGCGGCCAACGTCCGCCTCTACCGCATGACCGGTGGCCGTTTCGCGCTCGAACACGACGACGCCCTGCAGTTTCGCGGGGCACGGTCCGGGCTGAGCCTCGCCATCCGCGACGAGCACACCGGACGCAGCCGCGCCACGCACTCGCTCTCCGGTGGCGAGACGTTCCTCGCGTCGCTGGCGCTCGCGCTCGGACTGGCCGAGGTCGTCACGAACCAGGCCGGCGGCATCCGGCTCGACACGCTCTTCGTCGACGAGGGATTCGGGTCTCTCGACAGCGACACCCTCGAGATCGCGATGACGACACTCGACGGTCTACGCGCAGGCGGGAGGACCATCGGCCTGATCAGCCACGTCGAGGCGATGAAGGAGCAGATCCCGTCGAAGTTGCTGATAAGGGTGACCGATAAAGGGTATTCGGAGATCGGGTAACTGCTTCAGTATTCTCAGGCTGCTCGCACGTGCGACTCCCGCTGGCGGCCTACTGTCGCGGTATGAGCACCATTCCGCTGCCGAGTGCGCCGTCCGGTCCTGCCGCGACGGGCATCGGATTCGGGATGATCCTGATCGGCCTTTTCATCGGGGGTCAGCTTCGGGGGCTCGAATTCCTCGGATTTCTGGTGCTGCTCGCCGGCGCGATGATGATGCTGTTCGGCGTGCTGACCATCGCTGAGGATTTCCGCAAGCGCTGGGCACAGCGCAACGACTGACACTCGGGAGAGCAATGGGTTGACGAGCACACTCGGCGAGCGTTCCATGACAAGGGACGGCGGGTGATCCGACGTCATCGCAGCGCAGCCGTCGTCGAACAGGCTCAGGAGTGCGCCAAAGAGAAACGAGCGGCCCGTGCGTGAACTCGGCATCGTCAAGAAGATCGTCTCGATAGAGAACACGACGGCCCTTGATCCGCTCGTCGAGAAGGCCGACGGTTTCTGGGCGGCGATTCTGAAGCCGCGGGCACTCCGCGACCTTCTGCACGGAGTGCCGTTCGGACATCCGGTGCACCCCGTCTCCGTGCAGGTGCCGATCGGCGCGTGGACATCCGCGGCGATCCTCGACCTCCTGCCGGGCACCGACGCCACATCCCGACTGCTCGTCGGAGTCGGAGCAGTAAGCGCGATCCCCGCAGTGCTCGCCGGGTGGACCGACTGGCTCCAGTTGCACGAGCAGCAGAAGCGGGTAGGAGTGGTGCACGCCGCCGCAAACGCGACGGCGGTCGCGCTGTACGCCGCATCCTGGATCCAGCGGGGGAGGGGAAAGCAGACAAGCGGCAAACTCCTCGCCTACGCCGGGCTCGCCATGGTCTCCGGAGCCGGGTACCTCGGCGGTCATCTCAGCTTTCGCCAGGCATCCGCGGCGAATCACGCAGAAGCGGTGCAGCATCTCTTCCCGGAGGGCTGGCAGACGCTCGGGCCGATCGATGAACTACTCGACAACGAGCTCAGCCGGATGGATGTCGCGGGGCAACCGCTGCTCGTCCTCCGCCGCGGCAAGAGCGTCGAAGTGCTGTCCAACACCTGCAGCCACCTGGCAGCCCCGCTCGACGAGGGAGAATTGCTCGGCGCCCACACCGATGACCCCTGTGTCAGCTGCCCCTGGCATCAGAGCGTCTTCTCGATGCGCACCGGCGAGGTCGTCCACGGCCCGGCGACAGCTCCCCAACCGAAGTTCCGTACCCGCGTCACCGATGGTCTCGTCGAGGTGATGCTGCCGAACGCCGGGTGAGACGAGCGGCCGCCCAGGCGATCCCGCCTCAGCGGGTCCGCCCGGGCGCGGGTCGTTTACGAGATGGTCGCCGCCCCGGCAAGCGCGACCTGACGGTCGTTCTCCACCGAACTTCCGCTGACCCCGATGGCGCCGATCACTACGTCACCCTGCGTGAGTGGAACGCCGCCGGGGAAGGAGATGAGTCCGCCATTGGACACCTCGATGTTGTACAGCGATCCGCCGGGCTGCGAAAGTTCGCCGATCGATCCGCTCTCCATGTCGAAGAATCGCGCCGTTCGCGCCTTCTTGATGGAGATGTCGATGCTCCCGAGCCAGGCGTTATCCATTCGTACGAACGCTTTGAGGTTGCCACCGGCATCCACGACGGCGATGTTCATGGCCGTGCCGGTCTTCTTCGCCTCGTCGTGGGCCGCGGCAACGACGGCTGCGGCCTGATCGAAAGTGATGTCGTTCACAGATACTCCTCCAAAAACGCGTCGCGGCACTTCCGCGACGATCATCGGGCACGGTACCCGCCGACCGGGAGAGCGCTAGATCAGCCGCGGACTTTCCCAGCGACCGGAGGGAATCGCTTTCGAGAGCGCGAATACGGTCCGCTGGAAGCGTCAGGCGAGGCGCGAAGTGACCTCTGCGAGCGACGGATTCGTCGCACTCGAGCCATCCGGAAACAGCACTGTCGGCACGGTCTGGTTTCCGCCGTTGATGCGTTCGACCAGCTCCGCAGTGCCCTCGACCTCTTCGATGTTCACCTCGGTGTAGGCGATGCCGACCTTGTCGAGCTGGCTCTTCAGGCGAGCGCAGTAGCCGCACCAGGTGGTGGAGAACATAGTGATCGTTCCGGATGCCGGGGTGAAGTCCATTCCTCAAGCGTAAGACGCGTCCGGCCGCGTTCCACCCACCGTCCACTCCTTCACAGCGCACTTTCGGGCACCGCTTCAGACAGCTGGATGTCTCGATCGCCACCACTCCGCCCCGCTCCGTCAGGCTCCTCCCATGACACTCCTGCGCCCGACCATCGACGAGATCCTCAACCCGTTCTTCCACCTGACGCTGCAGGGTACGACAGGCATCCGTCGACGACGGATCGAAGCCGTCGAGCAGCAGCTGAGGCGATGTATCGAGACAGAGGGGGATCGCATCCTCGGGACGGAAGATCTCCTCGTTGTCGCCTCGGAGCGCGCCTTCGCCGCCGAGGGAGCCATCGCGCGAACCATGCACGCCGACGATCTCGTCTTCGTGCTCACTCTCTTCGTCTCACCTCCGTGGCTCGCCGCAGATCCCCTCCTTCTCAGGGTGCAGCTGACGGTCGTCGAACGCCTCACAGCCAGGTTGCTCCACCACCGGCTCGTGCACTACGGCGACCTCAGTTGCCCCCTGCTCGATATCGGGGCCGGCATCGACCACGCCCGACGAGATCTGAAGGCGAGCACTCTGGTGAAGGCGCGGGCTGAACGCGAAGAAGTGATGCGACTCGCGATAGAGCCGTTGCACTCTGCACAGACCGACAGCGAACCGCTCAGCGAGGTGAGTGGTGACCCGAATTTCAGGGAACAGTGACACCCGTCAGCACGACCGGTCCTTTCGTGTAGTCGAGCTCAGACGACTGCGATGCGCCGGTCGGAGCGATCGTGTCGAGCACCTTCGGCACCGTGTTCGGGTCGGCAGAGCAGAGCGGGCTCGCCCCGCCTGCCATGCACACGCCGAAGGCATAGGCCTGCGGGGTGCTCGCGAACCCTCGTGTCTGGTCGACGCCGTGGGTTCCGTCCTGGCCGGTGAGCGTCACGGTGAAGCCCCAGCCGCTGGTCGGCGTCCCCCCGAGGGCGGCCTTGTCGACACTGAACGTGATGTAGCGGGACACCTGGTTCGCACTGACCGACACCGTCCCGACGGAGGTGCGCGACGCATCCAGGAATTGGTTGTTGCCGAATCCCTGCGCCTCGATGAGCCGGCTCCAGGCCGAACCACCCGAGAGCGAGTAGTTCATTCCCGGATACGACGACGCTGTCGAGGTCGCGACCGCCGCCGGGTTGTGAACGTAGACATCCACCAGCTGGGCACCGTTCGTCGAACCGAAGGTCGGAGTGAGGTCGGCTGTCTGAACTCGGAAGGTCACCGTAGAGCCGGTGTCGTAAACCTGGAATCGGTCGAGGTCGAACGCACCGGGATGGAAGTCCCCGGAGGTCGGGTACGCGTAGGTCCCCGGTCCGTTGTCGTCTCCGGTCGGATCATCCGCGCTGAAGATCAGCGTCCCCTTGACCACATCGTTGACCACCGACCGCACCGTCTGCGCGGTGCCGCCGTTCGGGGCGGTGCTGGTGATCACGAATACGTTCGTCCCCGCCGCCGAGGCGATGGTGACGCTGAACGATCCGTCCGCGTTGGCCGTCGTCTTCGCCAGCACGGAGGTCGAGTTCTGGTCTGTGGCGATGCCTGCGACATCGATCGTTGCGCCAGGGGCGGCGGTTCCGGCGATGACCGTCGACGCTCCCGTTGCAGTGCCATCGACCGGGCTCGTCACGACCAGCGCGGTCGAGCCCTGGGCGTTGGTCACGTAGCGGTCACGAACCTGGGTGGGCTGTTCGAGCGAGCGTCCGGCGGCCAGGTCGGCGGTCAGCCGCACCTGCGAGGCGGAACCCCAGGTCAATGGCGACGCCGAGCCGTCGGCAGTCCCGTTCACGAACCCGATGGATGCCGTGGCCGGGTCGGATCCATACGGCGACGCAGGCACCGTGGCCCGATCCCAGACCTGCTCGGGCACGAGGCCCGGCCCGGAGTTCATGCGGTTGATCGACGCGAGCACCGACGACGCAGCGGTCTTCTGGCCCACTGCCAGATACTGCTGGGCACGCTCAGCGCCGAGCACCGGCCACGGATGCCCGGTGCCGATGTTGCCGTTCGTCCAGGGGGCGCCCGTCACGGTGCAACTCGTGCCCGCTCCGACGAAGCAGTCGCCGTAGCCGTCACCGTTGTAGCGCAGCCATCCCGCGCCGCGGTCCGTCGGCCGCTGGATAGTCCCGTCCGTCACCGCGAGCGAGTTGACGATCGTCGGATCCGTCGCCGGAAGGAGGCCGAGGCGCACGTACTCGAGGAATCCGGCATCCACGACCGCCCGCTGGTCGAGCGTCGGACCACCGTTGCCGACGTTGTAGCTGATCGCGGCATTCGGGTCTCCCGTCTTCGAGAGCCGGATGAAGTACGGCGACGACGAGAGCGGTCCGGTGGTGGTCACACCCCAGGTCTTGATTGTGCGCTGGTACTGGTCGGCGGTGGCTCGCCAGATGCGAGCGTCAGCCGCATCCCCGTGCTGGTCGGCGATGGTCGCCGCAGAGACCAGTCCGGCGATCTCGGCGGCGATGGTCGAGGGGGAGTATCCGGTCTGCTCCTCCCAGCGCTCGACGCCGAAACTCGGTCCGTGGCTGACCAGGAAGTTCGCGGCCGACTTCACGTGGGGCCACAGGGTGTCGTCCCCGGCGAGTCCCGATTGCAGCGCCATCAGAATCGGGTAGGCCGTCTCGTCAAGCTGGTCGTTGAAGGCATCCGCCGCCTTCGTCCCGTCGAGCAGGGAGTTGCGCGGCTGCGATCCGTTCGCCTGCTGGCTGTGAAGGAGGAGGTAGCGCACCGTGTCGCGGGCCGTGGCGATGTCACCATCGGTGTAGAGCGCCGTCCACGCCTCGTAGAGGTCTCGCGCGAAGACCTCTTTATAGCCACCGACGAACAGGTTGTTCGGATCGTTCGCCACGATCGATTGACCCCACGGGGCATCGAGACCGGCCACGATGGCACCCGGATAGGTCTTGTCTTCCGACGCTTTGACCACATTCGCCGACTGGTAGTAGTTCTTGATGGCGGTGAGTCGCTCGGTGCCGCTCAATCCCGCGATGGTGAGGAACGGCGGCTTCAGACCGGCGTCATAGCGCAGCCAACCGCTGACATAGCTCGCGGCGAGTCTCTCGACCGATGACGACGCCGTCGCCGAGGCCGTCGCGACAGCGGATGCCTGCGTCGTGCCGAATCCGAGCGCCACGGTAGACGATCCGCCGCGATCGCGCTGAACGCCGACCGTCTGTTCGACATTGCCGCCCGTCGCGCTGGCCGTCATGGGCGACAGGGCGTGGCTCCCGTCCAGCTGCGTGATCGAGTCGCTCGCTGTTCCGACGAATCCGCTGCTCACCTCGGTGAAGGCACGATCCGCTTTCAGCGCCACGAAGGAGGGGACCGCGTACGCCGTGCGGTTGGCCTGGCTCACGGTCTTCGTATCGAACGACACGGGTACGGCTGACCCTGTCGACGTGTCGATGACCGCAGAGTCGGCTCCGCCGTTCGCCGCGCCACCGCCGCCATTACCGCCGGCGTTGGCATCGAGTCTCAGGTAGAGCTTGAAGGTTTTGGCCGCCTTCGTGAGCGCCAGGTACCGCGTATGCAGCACGACACTGTCGCGCGCAGGATCGGTCAGGTAGGTGGTGACGAGCCGATATGCGCCGCTCTTCGCGGTGGATGTCACGGTGCACGTCATCCCCGTCGGATCCGACTTCACGGTGTAGGTGGTGTCGCGACTCTGCAGGTCGGTGAAGCTCGATCCGTCGGTGACCAGGTACTGCATCGTCTCGACGTTCGTCGCGTCGACCGTCGGGGCGTAGACGTCCGAGAGGATCCCGTTCGCGACTGTGAACCAGATCTTCGACTGGATGTTGCGCGCGGTGCCGACGCAGTCTTTGCGCGACTGACCCTGATGGCTGGTCAGGCCCGGTGACCCGACAGCGGATGTCGAGAGAGCTTCCGAAAGCCGTCCAGCGACCCCGGGATTCGCGAATGCACCTCCCGCTCCCACCGTTACGGCCGCGAGGGCGAACGCGGTGATGGCAGCCAGCATGACGAAGCGACGTCGGATCACAGTTTCTCTCCTTTGAGAAAGGTCATCCTGTTGAGACAGGTACTGCATGCTTCCTGTGGAAACCGCCAGAAGTTTCCCGGATGTCCTGAGGTGAAACGTAAGCCCCCGCGCGCGGCCGGTCAACACCCAATCGTTCTACGGGCGGGTCCGGGAGACGCTACGTGCGCTCGCACCCGGAAAACCCACGGGCGCTCGGTCGACTCAGGCCGCGTTGTGAGCCATCAACAACAGTGCCAACACGGTCTCCATGCCGGCCAGTGAACAGACCAGGCCAGGGAGCAGACGACGCAGCATGCGCTGACGGGTGGGCGTTACCACGCGGTCGGCGGCGATCGACGGGAGCGGCGCGACGGTGGGGGCTACGGTGTTGTCGACGAGTCGAAGGGACGGCTTCTGCAGCGGCGCGTAATACTCGGTCCACTCGACGCCGTTCCACCAGCGTCGACGAGAGCGATCCTCCCGGCACGGATACCATCCGGCGGGGATCTTCCTTGAGATTTCTGTGCTGATCGACATGACCCCCCAGTCACGTACTGGGGTACTCACCGTCCCCTCCTCCGAAGGTACGCGGATGGGCGACCGCGGCGCTCGCCCCACTTCGCGGGACGCACAGGGAGTTCGGCGGCGAAGCCCAATCCGACAGGCCCGACAGCAGAGTCTCAGTAACTCCGATTGTGGGGGAGTGGATCTCGCTCCGGCATCACGCCACGCGGGTCGCGCGAATGTCCCCGATCCCGACTCCTTCATCGTTCACAGCACGTTCAGGCCCTCTCAGCACGTTCAGGCCGAGGACTCTGCTCCACCACAGCGTGACCCCGCAGTATCGAATCACGACATCGGATGGATGACGCGACCCGATCAGGAGGATCCGCTCATGAATGACGACCCCACCCTCGACGGCGGCATCGCTACGACGGCGACGTTCGACCGCATCGTGCAGGGCATGTACGGGGAATCCACCGCGACGACCGGGGAGGATGTCGAGCCGGACCCGTCCTGGTATTCCACCGACTGACCGGCACTCCGCGCCGGGTCGTCACCTCCTCACCAGCGGCGTCTGCGACCCCTTTATCCACAAGAGCCGCTCTTCGACCGAACGACCCGAACGGCTGGGGCCATCGTTCAGCCATGATGACTTTCGATGAGGCCCGCGACCACCCGCTCACCAGCGACAGCGAAATCGAGGCTCGCGTCTCCGATCTGATCGGGCGGGCGAACCAGCGGCAGGTGTGGCTGCTCTTTCTCGACGCCGACGACGTGCAGTTACCGCTGTTGATTCCCATCGACGGGATGCCGCTGCGACCGAACGACTCGATCGCAGAATTCGCAGCCACCGTCGCAGCGTCGATGTCGCAAATCGAGGCGAGCTCGGTGATCGTCGTTCTCGAACGGTACGCGGATGCCGCCATCACCGAATCCGACCGCCTCTGGGCGCGGGCGATCTCCGAAGCGTTCTCCGATCGATCACTTCGACTCCGCGCGCTGCTCATCTCCCATCGTCGCGGGGTGCGCTGGTTTGCGGCCGACGACTACCTCTCGGCGGCGGCCCCGGCCGATGCCCAGTGAGGCTATGCACAAGTGAGGCTATGCACAGTGACGCTATGCACAGTGAGGCGGTGCACAGTGACGCTATGCACAGTGACGCTATGCACAGTGACGCGGTGCACGGTGCGGCGTGCCCAGCGAGCACGTGCTCCGTGAGCGCGTCCGCTCGGCAGGGGTCGATCCTATGGCGCGATATCGGCCGTCGGGTCCACCGCGGACGGGTCCCCGAGCGCCGCGCCCCCGACGGGTTCACCGGCCCAGTACGTCGTCTGCCAGCCCGCTGAGGGCGACCCCTCGACGACCACGATGGAGGTGTTATCCAGCTGATGGACACGACTGAACTCGGCATCGAGGTTCTGCGAGCTCCACGAAACCCAGGTGCGGATCGCGGCACCGTGGCTCACCACGACGACCGTCGCATCATCCGGATGCTCGGCGGCGATCGCTCCGACCGCGAGGTCGAATCTGCCGTAGAACTCGTTGCCGTCTTCACCACCGGGAATACGGCCGTCGAAGTCGTTCCACCAGGAGAAGATGGTCCCCATGTAGAGGCGGATGGCGTCAGGGTCGGTTCGTGCCTCGAGCGAGCCGGCCGCGATCTCCTCGATCCCGTCGATCATTCGAGGGGTGAGGGCCCGCGCCCTCGCCAGGGGGTCGGCCGTCAATTGCGTGCGCAGCATCGTCGAGACGTAGATGGCATCGATCCGCTCGGAGTCGAGGGCATCTGGGATCGCCGCGGCCTGCCGCTCTCCGAGTTCGGTCAACTCCGGGCCTGGAACGGCGGTTCCGATGGCTCCCGAGACGTTGTCTCTCGTCTGAGCGTGCCGTATGAAGAGAATTCGCATCTCTCCCAGCCTACGGCGGGAGGGGGGTGGGCCGACAACGGCTCGGGGCACTACCAGCGGCTTCCGTCACCGTGCGCCGCGGAACGACTACTTCGCGGTCGGGAGGGAGGATTCGATGAGAGAGATGATGGCCGGGTCGTCTGGCTGGGTCGTAGGGCGGAAACGATGGACCGTGCCATCCGGGGTGATGACGAATTTCTCGAAGTTCCACTTGACCCGACCGGCCTTGCCGCCGGCATCGGGCGTCTTCGTCAGCTCCGCGTAGAGCGGGTGCGCGTTCTTGCCGTTGACCTTTACCTTCTCGAACATGGGGAACGTCACACCCCAGGTGGTCGAACAGTATTCCTTGATCGCATCTTCGCTGCTCAGTTCCTGCAGAAACTGGTTGCTTGGGAAGCCGAGAACAGTGAAGCCGCGGTCCGCATAGAGCTTCTGCATCGCCTCGAGCTTCTCGTATTGCGGCGCGAGTCCGCAGCGCGAGGCGACGTTGACGATCAACTTGACCTTGCCGTCGTACTGGGCGAGCGAAGTCTCTCCGCCATCGATCGTGGTAATCGGAATGTCATTGAGGGTCATGATCCTCGAAACGCAACAGCGCCCGGTCGTATTCCCTGCTCCGACCAATTGCGCGTGACGCACTTGACGCGCCTGACGCGCCTCACGCGGGTGACTCACGTGGTGCGACACCCTCGCGTGGTTGACAGCGCTCGTTCAGGACAAGCGAAAAGGTATTCGCTATGGTCGAGTGCCGACCACACTCGGTCGCAGTACGACCGCAAGCACGACCGCGGGCACGACCGTAAGCACGACCGCGGGCACGACCGCGGTCACCGCCGCAGGGATCACCGCACGCACGACCGGAAGCAACAATGCCCGACAGCCCCATCTCGGCAACACCCTATGAGGTGCTCGGTGTGCCGTCCGATGCAAGCAATGACGAACTTCGAAGCGCCTATCGGCGCCGACTTCGGGAGACGCATCCGGACACCGGGGGAGACGCCGCGAGTTTCAGCGCCGTGCAGGCCGCCTGGGAGCGCATCGGCACACCAGACGAACGTGCGACCTACGACCGCGGCCATCTCCGCTACGCCGAGCATTCCTTCACCTGGGCTCCGCAGGACCGTCATCGACCGGCAGACACGCGTCCGCGCGCGCGGTCCCACGGACATCCGGGCGGGTGGAGGCGGGAACGCTACCTCGTGCTCATGCGGGAATGGATCGGGCGCGGGGAAGATCTGAAGGATCCCTACGACCCGGCCCTCGTCCGCTCGGCGCCGAGGGAACTGCGACACATCCTCGCCGACGCTCTGGCGGAGGAATCGACGGCACG
This sequence comes from Lacisediminihabitans sp., assembly GCA_025362355.1. GTDB lineage: Bacteria > Actinomycetota > Actinomycetes > Actinomycetales > Microbacteriaceae > Lacisediminihabitans. Next base: position 10,989 of record JANYGT010000164.1, read on the forward strand.
AACTCTCGCCGACCTCGGCATCGGCTACACCGTCTGGCACGACGTGAGCACCGGTCGACCGGAAGACAAACTCGATCATGTCGTGCTCGGCCCGACGGGGCTCTTCGCGATGCTCTCCGAGGACTATGGATCGCCCATCGGCGTGAAGAAGGCGGAGATCGTCACGCCCGACCACCCCGACGAGCGACCGATGCACGATCTCGGGCAGCGGGCGAAGGTCATCGCGCGGGCGGCGAGGGTGAAATTCAGTGCGCTGGTGATCGTCGTACCCGATGACGAGCTCGGCGAAGACCTGGTCGTGCTCGGCAGCATCCGCGGGGCGACGACCGCCGTCGTTCGCGAGTCGCGCCTTCCCGGTCTGATGCGAGGCGGGATACCGGGGGCACGTATCGTCGGCGGCACAGAACTCTTCGACGTCCGCACGCGGCTGCAGTCGACCATCCGCTTCGTCTGACCGCTTCGTCTGACCGCTTCGCCTGCCCGCTTCGCCTGACCGCTTCGCCTGACCGCTTCGCCCGCCCGCGACGCGTGCCCGCGCGGTTCTCCTTCAGCCGAGGCGATCGCGCGGCGGTTCAGCCGATCGAGAAGACGAAGTGAGGTCCGCGGTCGTCGTGAAGGATGCGGGCCTGGCCGAAGAATCCGACGAAGTCTCCCGTTCCGGTACCGGGAACGATGTAGCCGAAGGCGCTGGGGTCATCCGGATGCTGCAACGCTCCGTGATGGACGGTGAACGACCCGCTCCGCCCATCGTCGAGCGCCCCCGTTATGCGTTCGACAGCCAGATACCCGCGCCCCGCTTCTTCTGTGCCTGATGAGACGAAATGCGCGATCGCCGTGCCGACCAATCCTTCGGTGAAGGTCTTGCGCATGATGACGGCGCCGACCCAGTCGCCTTCTATCCCCGGAATGGTGGATGGCTCGAAACCGACGACGTCGAAGCGGGCAGTGATCTCTTCTGGGCTCATGCGGTTAGGTTAGTAGCGAGCCTCCATCCGTCGCCACCGGCGATGAATTGTTGTCGCGGCAAGCGAAGCTACGCTGGCACCATGGCGGCATCCGGAAGTCCCACCTGGCTCGATGGCGGCGAGGCCACTGCCTGGCGCAGGTTCATCGCGGTGGTCGAACTGCTGCCGGGCATCCTCGACGCACAATTACGGCGCGATGCAGGCCTCACCCATTTCGACTACATCGTGCTCACCACGCTCTCCGAGGCGACCGATCACACGCTGCGGATGTCCCGGCTGGCACGTGAGACGAATGCGACCCTTCCGAGGCTGTCGCATGTCGCATCCCGACTCGAGAAGCGCGGACTGGTGGAACGCGTCGCGAGCGACGACGACCGTCGCGCAACAGATATCACGCTCACGGAGACCGGCTGGGCGAAGGTCGTCGCGACGGCGCCCGGACACGTCGACACGGTGCGCGCCAACGTGATCGACCTGCTCGACCCCGAAGACATCGCCGACCTCGATCGGCTCATGGCGAAGATTCTGGTGAGACTCGACCCGGACCACAGAATGGCCGGCCGCGGCTGAAGGTTTCGCGCCGAACCCGAAGAGCCGATCACGCTCCGACGAACCCGCTATGCCGATTATCCTCGGCCGAGAGCGCACCGCCGAACTCGCACCGGGGCTGCGCTCCGCTACTCGCTCCGCTGCTTGCCCCGCTACTTGGTCGGCGGCGTCGAACTGATGATATCGAAGGCCGAAGTCTTCAGCGCGGAGTCGACGGCGACGACGATGTCGAGGTTTCCAGACGACATCACCCCCGTGCACGTCACCTGGGTCTTGTCGTTCTTGTCGGCGAGCGGCGGGCAGGTCACCGAGGTCAGGGAAATGCCCTGAGTCAGGAACTGCTTCGTGAGGGCGGCCTGCATTCCGGTGGGAGTCAGCTCGGTGGCGCGCTGAGCCGGGGTGATCGTGGTCGAGGCAGCCGGCCTGATCACCGTGCTGGTAGACGCGGTCGTTCCGGAGGTGAGCTGGGAGAACTGCGTCGGGAAGACCAGCACGAGCACGGCGATCATCGCCGCCTGCAAGACGAACCAGGTGATCAGCTGCGGGAGACTGCTCCGTCCGACCCTCGTCACCCTGAAACCGAGATACAGCGGAGGGATGATCGCGAGCAGCGGCGATGGCAGGGTCTCGTGCCCCGCGCGGGCCAGGATTGATCGGTCGACCACGGCCAGAACGAGATAGATCACAATCGGTCCGAGCAGTACGGCGAACCGGTAGGAATCGTCGGTGGGTTTAGTCGCGATATAGAGCAGATAGACCAGCCCGAAATGGAGCACGGGCAACGCCGCAAATACCCAGACGGCCCACGTCGAGGAACTTGGTTCGCCGCCATCGTCGCCGAAATGCTCTTCGGATTGGCGCTGGCGACTCCTGGTCATCGGCTCTGCGGTCGGGGCAGCTGAAGCCACGACAACACCCGGCTGACCCGGAAGCGAGTAGGCGTCGGATGGCTGTGGTGGCGGGGCGCCGAGCCACGAACTCGGAATCGCTCCTGCGGAACTGGGCGAGAAGGGTGCTGTCGCGCCGGTTGCCCCGCCTGACGACGCGCCGGATGCCCCGCTGAAGCCGGTCGCGAATGGCCAGCTCGTCGGAGCCGCGTCGGATGTCGGCTGCGGCGCATTCGCTGGTGCCGGTGTCGGCTGTTCTGGGGTGGACTGTGCTGGCGTCGACTGGAACGGAGTCGGCTGGATCGGAGTCGGCCGGAACGGCGTCTGCTGCGCGGGCGTCGGCTGGAAGGACGTCTGCTGCGCGGGCGTCGGCTGGAACGGAGTCTGCTCTGCGGGCGTCGCCTGGAACGGCGTGGTCTGGAACGGGTTGTCCTGGAACGAGCTTTCCTGGAACGGGAAGGCAGCGTTCTGCGATCCCGCTTCAGATTTGTCCGGCGTCGGCTCCGAAGTTGTCGGCACCGCGGTTGTCGGCACCGCGGTCGTCGGCACCGCGGTCGTCGGCATGGCCGGCGGAGGCATCGTGCCACCGAACGGGTCGGCCGAAGCCGGCGAAACCGTGGTCGGCTCGGGAGTGGTCGAATCGATTGTGGACAAGTCTGGCGTGGACGAGTCTGGCGTGGACGAGTCTGGCATGGTTGAGTCTGGCGTGGACGCCGGAGGCGACGCCGGCACGGGGGTCTGGCCGAAACTGAACGGCGTCTCGAATCCGGCTGACGTCCCCCCGGACACGGGCATCGGATCAAAAATGTCCGGCTCACGCTCAGGCACGGTCGGCTCGGGCACAGTCGACTCAGGTCCGGTCGGGTGCGCCGCCGCCGGAATCGGATCAAAGCTGAAGGGCGCGGGGGTCGGCGCAGCGGCCGGCGTCGATTCCGGCGCAGCGACGGCGGGGGAGAAGTTCTCGAGCGACTGGCGCTCCTCCTGTTCCCGCAGCTGCCGCCGGGTGAGCGGAGCGCCCTCGGTCGACACCGGTGTCGCAGCCGGCACTACAGGTTCGCGAAACTCCGGGGAGACCGCGGCCGGCTCGGCGTCCGGGAAGGCCGAGGGGGGAATGGCCGAGGGAACCGGGGTCGAGACATCGGGAACAGAGGAGGTCGCGACATCCGGAACAGAGGGAGTAGAGACATCTGCAGCAGAGGGGGTGGAGACATCCGGAACAGCCGGAGTCGTTTCCGCGACCGGAAAAAGACTCGCCGCGGAAACGGGAGCGCCGGCTGCAGCAGTCTCATCGACGGTCTCATCGACAGCCGCAGTCGTTTCGGCCTCGACGGCCGTGCCCGCCTGGGGAACCGCCGACGCCGCTACCGGGAGTTCACGCGGCGGGGCGCCTGTAGTGGCATCGATGAAGTGGTCGGTCCACGTCGAACCGTCCCACCAGCGCAAGTACGGACTGCCCGCGGGATCGGGAAACCAGCCACCACCCGGTGGTGTTCCCTGAACATCTGCAACCACGATAAATCCCCCGAATGTCAGGCCCGCCGGGGCGTGATCGAGTCACTGCCGGAGAACCCCGACATTGGCACGACACTACTACGAGCACCGCGACAGCCGGCTGCGACGGGCCGATGGTTCTGCATCGACAGGCTAATCGTGCCGCTCTGCCCGATCCGCGTCGGTCTCCTCGAGGAGATCGTCGTTCGACACCCCGGCACTTCCATCTGTCGACCCCTCGGCGGATGGAGTTGCAGCGCGAAGATCCCCTTCTTGGCTCCGAGCGGGTCGTCAAGATCCACACAGAGTTTTCCGTTGATCTTCGTGGTGATCTTGGAACCGACCGCCATCACCTCGTAGGTATTCCATTCTCCAAGTTTGACGTGAGCCTCGCCGGACTCTTTCCAAAGCAGGCCGCGACCATTTTCTTCGTACAGCTTGCCCCACCAACCGGCCCCAACGTCGGCCTGATCCCCTTTCATTTCGCCATCGGGCAGGGCGATGCTGCGATCGTCCAGCATGTCGACCTGTCGATGTACGTGATGACGCCGGAATTCGGCGCCGCCTCGCAACTGGAAAAAATCGACATGCTCGACTTCGCCGATTTCGTGGC
>JANYGT010000188.1 GCA_025362355.1 Lacisediminihabitans sp.
ATGCCGGGCAACATGAGGTCGAGCAGGATGAGGTCGGTGCCGCTGCGGTCGAACTCCGCGATGGCGGATGGCCCGTCATCCACGATCGTGATCTCGTACCCCTCCCTCCCGAGCAGGAATGCGAGCGGCTCGCTCAGCGACTTCTCGTCTTCGACGATGAGAATCCGGGTCATGGTGTTGCCTCCGTCTGGGTTTTCATGAACACCTAGGCTTCCTTGAGGGATGATGCGGCGGCGTGGGTCGCCTCCGGCAGGCGGATGGTAAAGGTCGATCCCTTGCCGGGCTGGGACCAGACACGGATATCGCCGCCGTGGTTCTGCACGACGTGTTTGACGATGCTGAGGCCGAGGCCGGAGCCCCCGGTATGCCGCGACCGAGCCGGATCGATGCGGTAGAACCGCTCGAAGACGCGGTCGCGATCCTCGTCGGGGATGCCGATGCCCTGGTCGGTGACCGCGATCTCCACGACGCCGTCGGAATTGTTGACACCGACGCCGACCCTCGATCCTTTCGGCGAGTACTGGATGGCATTGGCGATCAGATTGTGGAGGGCGACCGCGAGAAGTGGCTCGTCTCCGTACACTTCGGCGCCCGGGTCGCCCCCGCTCACGATCGTCACGCGGCTGGAGTCGGCGGCGACCTTCGTCTGGTCGATCGCGAGAGCGACGACATGATCGATGTCGACGACATCCGGCTTGGTGAGGGCATCGGCGGCCTGCAGGCGCGAGAGTTCTATGATCTCCTGCGTGATGCGGGTCAGACGCTCCGACTCCTTGGTCAAGCGCTTCGCGAACCGTCGCACCTGATCCGGCTCGTCGGACGCGGCCTGCAGCGCCTCGGCGAGCAGACTCACCGCCCCGATCGGCGTCTTCAGCTCATGACTGATGTTGGCGACGAAATCCCGGCGCACCTCGTCGAGCCGGTACGACTCGGTGCGATCCTCGGCCAGCAGCAGGATGTATCGGGCGCCGAGCCGCGCGACCCGCACGAAGAGGTAGATGTTCGCATCCCCGAACGGACCGCGAGCGAGCTCGATCTCCTGGGTGATCGGATCGCCGAGTCTTCGCACCCTGTCGACGAGCGTGACGAGCTCCGGATGCACGAGGGCCTGGTTCCAGACGAGACCGAAAGCCAGTGCCCCCGGGCTCGCTTTCACCACGTTGTTGGACGGATCGAGAACCACGCCGGCCGACTCGAGCGCCTCGATGACCTGGTCGACCCCGTCGGGGACGGAGGTGCTGACGACCTCGACCGCGCGCTGTCCGCGCCGCGCCGAAGCGATGAGGATGATGACCACCCCCGCGCCGACGATGATGCCGAACGCCAGTGACAGCGGCACCAGCAAGGCGGAGTCCATAGCGACTAGATTAGTTACATCTCCCCGCAGGTCTGTGAGTCCTTCGATCCGGGGTCAACTACTTTGACAGTTGTTCAGCCGTCGGGCACCCGCCGTTCACCTCAGCAGAGCACTGTTGCCAAGAACTATGCGGGTCGATAGCGCCCGCGCTGAAAGGGAAACACACCATGCGCGAGGTATTCCAGCAGGAACTGGCGGAGGTGCAGGAGCGCCTCGTCGAGATCGCGGGTTTCGTCGCGATCGCGATCGACAACGCCACGAAGGCATTCAACGAATCGAATGTCGCGCTGGCCGAGATCGTCATCGATGACGACCAGAAGATCGACGAGGCGACCATCGCCCTCGATGAGCTCGCCATCAACATCCTCGCCAGGCAGCAGCCCGTCGCCCGTGACCTCCGTATCGTCGTGAGTGCGCTTCGGATCAGTGCGTCCCTCGAGCGGATGGGCGACATGGCAGAGCACATCGCCCAGCTCGCCCGCTACCGTTTTCCCGACAAGGTCGTACCGAAGTCGCTGCGCGGAACGTTCGCGGAGCTCGGCCGACTCGACGTTCAGATCGCCACCAAGCTGACCGAGTTGCTGCGCACCGAAGACGTGCGTCTCGCCGAGGAGATCCGCAACGACGACGACCAGATCGACGCGCTGCACCTCAGTGTGTTCGACAAGGTGCTCGGCGAGACCTGGAAGGGTGCGGCGGTCGACACCGTCGACTCGACCCTCGCGTCGCGCTACCACGAGCGTTTCGCCGACCACGCGGTGTCGATCGCCAAGAAGGTGCAGTACCTCGCGACGGGCGACTGGGTCGCGACCGACCTGTAACACTCCGCGATTGTTCGCCTTCGGGACGAGTGATGCCCGGCGCCGCCGAACGGTCGTCCCGACAGCGGACAATCACCCGGGCGGAGCTACTTCTGGCCCGGCGGGTTACTTCTTGGCGCCCTGGGCGGCGACGGCGGCGGCACCGGCAGCCGCGGCCGCCGGGTCGAGGTACTCCCCCGGCTTCGTCGGCATGAAGTCGTCGCCGAGCGTGTAGACGAGCGGGATGCCGGTCGGGATGTTGAGCTCGGCGATATCGCCGTCCGAGATGCCGTCGAGGTGCTTGACGAGCGCTCGCAGCGAGTTGCCGTGGGCGGTGACGAGCACGGTCTTGCCCTCCGCGAGGTCGACCTTGATGTCGGATTCCCAGTAGGGCAGCATCCGCTCGATCACGAGTTTGAGGGATTCCGCGCGGGGAAGGTCTGCGCCGAGACCGGCGTAGCGAACATCGTGCGCCTGAGAGAATTCGCTGTCGTCGTCGAGCGGCGGCGGCGGGACATCGAACGAACGACGCCAGGTCATGAACTGCTCCTGGCCGTACTCCGCGAGAGTCGCCGCCTTGTCTTTGCCCTGCAGCGCGCCGTAGTGACGCTCGTTCAGACGCCAGCTGCGCTTCACGTCGATCCAGTCCCGGTCGGCGACGGCGAGCGCGATGTCGGCGGTATGGATCGCCCTCTTGAGCCGCGAGGTGTACTGGATGTCGGGCTGCTTCTCGTAGGCGGCGATCAGCTCGCCGGCCCGCTTCGCCTCCGCGCGCCCCTGGTCGCTGAGGTCGACATCCACCCAGCCGGTGAAGAGATTGCGGGTGTTCCAGTCGCTGTTGCCGTGCCGGAGGAGGATGAGCGTGTAGGTCATGGGGATAGCGTATTCGCCATGCCTACCGTTTCGAGCCCGATCGGCTCGATCACCCGCGGAACGACCGGCACCAACCGGCTGCGTCGCGTCGACCGCTATATCGCGCAGCTTCCAGCGCTTCGGCAGGCCGCGAGCCCGCTGGTCGTCGACCTCGGCTACGGCGCCTCCGCGACCACGTCGCTCGAGCTGCATCAGCGACTCGCGAGGGTTCGGCCGTCGGTCGAGGTGGTCGGGATCGAGATCGATCCGGCGCGGGTGAGGCTCGCCGCAGCGTCGGCCAGGGAGGGCGTGAGCTTCCGTCTCGGCGGGTTCGAGGTGCCCCTCGACGGCGGTCGGGGGGCCACCGTCATCCGCGCCCTGAATGTGCTCCGTCAGTACGATGAATCGGCGGTGCTCGACGCCTGGAAGCTGATGGTCTCACGCCTCGATCCCGGTGGGATACTCGTCGAGGGCACCTGTAACGAGGTCGGCCGCGTCGCCAGCTGGGTGGATGTCTCGGCCGACGGTCCGCTCTGCCTCACGATCAGCCTGCGCCTCGCCGACCTCGGCTCGGCCCCCGATGCGTCGAAGCCCTCGATCGTCGCGGAGCGGCTGCCGAAGGTGCTGATCCATCGCAATGTGCCCGGCGAGCGTGTGAATGCGTTTCTCGAGGATCTCGATCGTCACTGGCAGATGAACTCGCCGCTCTCGGTCTACGGTGGATCGCAGCGCTGGATCGCGACCGCGGAGGGGCTCCGCGCGGACGGCTGGCCGGTGTCGGGCACCCGCTCACGGTGGAGGCTCGGCGAGTTGACGATCGCCTGGCCGGCTGTCGCGCCGAAGGGATTCCACTGGTGACAGACATCGATACCGAGCGACTCGTGCTGCATCCGCTCGAGCTCGACGAGGCGAAGCGGGTTTACGATCGCGCGCCGTCCGCAGATGATCGGTGGGCATCCGAGTATCCGTTCGAGGATGAACTCGACGCGCTCGCTCCCTACATCGACTCGCTCGAGCGAGGCGGCGACATCCAGCCGTTCGGGCTTTACCAGATTCGCCACGAGGGCGTCGCCGTCGGCGGAATCGGATTCTCCGGACCACCGGATGACGGGGTCGTCGCCCTCGGATTCGGCCTCATCGAGAGCGCCCGCGGCGCCGGTTTCGCCGCCGAAGCCCTCGAGGCGCTGATTGAAGCCGCTCTCGCCTTCGGGGCCGAAAGCGTCGTCGCCGATACCATGCTCGACAACTTTGCCTCACAGAAGACGATGCTTCGGGCGGGTATGACCGAGGTTTCTCGGGATTCCGAGGTTGTCTATTTCGAAGCGCGCTAGCCGCCGTCAAACCTCGGGAAGCGCCGCGCGAGCTTTCTCCTCCGGGTAGTCTGCGGCGGTCAACAGGTCGACGAGCAGCGGGCGCAGCATCAGGATGACCGCGGAATCCGTCACCGGGGCACCCTCGGCGACCGTATCCGGGCGCAGTCTCTCGGCGATGGCGACCAGCCCGACGCGCACGGTGTCGGCTAGCAGCGGATCGTCGAGACTCTCGCCGAGCAGGGTGACGGAGGTCGACAGATTGGCGAGCAGAGCCGCCATCACCGGGCGCTCCACCCCGTCGCGCACCAGGAAGTCGATGCGCCGACTGATGACGCGAAGGTTACGAGTCGCGAGATCCATTCCGCGGAGCACGCGCGTCTGGGCCTCGATGTCAGGCCGGTGCCGACGCGAGAACGGCGCGATGCGCGCGATGGCGGATGCCGACTCCAGCGAGGCAGACCACCCGTCGATGATCGGCTGGGTGCCTCGCAACCGCTCGAGCGCCTGCTCGGCCGCGGGTTCGTCGGCCCGTTCGAGCGCGATGACGAGCGACGCGAGCGAGCTGTCGAGGATGGCGAAGAGGCGCCGCGCATCCCTGCGGGCGATGCGTCGCGGATCACGCGGGATGATCGCGGTCACGACAAGGGCGAGCGCCCCGCCGATGGCCGCATCGAGCGATCGGCCGAACGGGCCCCCAGCCGGCACGGAAAGCAGCATCACGAGCATCGATTGCACTCCGGCCGCCACCGCGAAGGCATTGCTCGACGAGATCAGTCTCGCCACGAGAAGGGTCACGAAGAGCACGAGCGAGAGCTGCCAGACTCCATGACCGACCAGCAACAGCAATGCCTCACTGAGGGCGACGCCGAAGACGATCCCGATCGCCGACTCGAGCACACGCACGGGCCTCGCATCCCGAACGAAACCGAGGCTGGACACCGTGACAGTCACCGCGAGCAGCGGCACGACGTGCCCCAGCAGATCGTGGGCGATGAAGTAGCTGGCCGTCGCGGCGACCACGATCTGCAGTGCGGGAACGATCGAATCGACGACGCGAGTGCCCGACATTCTGAGGCCGAGTCTCGAGAACGACGCCATCGCTACCGCGTGACGGAACCCAGCCGCGGAAGGCGCGGGATGTTCGCCTCGGCGCCGGCATCCGGAGGAACGACGATCTCCTGCGCGGCGGGCACGAGGGTGTCACCGGCGCGCACGGCGAGCTCGGCCGTCGGATCGGTCGACCGTTTGATCACGGCGAGGGCGATCGGGCCGAGCTCGTGATGCCGGGCCACCGACGTCACGACACCGACGACGGCCTCGCCGAGAACGACCTCGTCGAAACGCTCCGGGAGCACCGCATCCGATCCATCGAGATGGAGCATCACGAGGCGACGCGGCGGATGCCCCAGATTGTGCACCTTGGCGACCGTCTCCTGCCCGCGATAGCAGCCCTTCTCGAGGTGCACGGCCGACCGCAGCCAGTCGAGCTCGTGCGGGATCGACTTCTCGTCGGCCTCGGTCGCGAACCGCGGGCGCCAGGCCTCGATGCGCAGGGCCTCGAGCGCCAGCATCCCCGCCACCGGCAGGGTGGCGAGGTCGGCTAGGGACTCGCGCGAGACGAGGATCTCGCTGTACGTCCAGCCGGCTGACGGATGCTCGGCGACGGTCGAATACTGGTGGCCGCCCGGCGTCACCGAACTCCACGGATCGTGCCAGACCAGGGGGAGGCCGTTCGGTGCCGCTGCCTCGATGTGCGGGACGCCGAGGGTTCCGACGGTCGCGAATTCGGCGGTTCGATCCCGTGGCTCGACGCGCAGCATGAAGCGCATCTTCGTCAGCCAGGTGAGGAGGCCGGCCGCCTCGTCGGCCTCAAGCAGCAGCCAGAGCTCGGTGCCGTCATCCATCAGCCGTACCGCGTACTCGATGTGCCCGGTGGGGTCGAGCAGCAGAGTCTCGCTCGACTCCCCCGGCGCCAGCCGTTTGACGCTCTGGCTGGTCAGCGAATCGATCCAGCTGAGCCGGTCGTCGCCCGCGACGGAGAGTACTGCGCGCCGGGAGAGGTCGACGATCGCCGACCCTGCGGCGAGCGCCCGCTGCTCGGCGACGGGGTTTCCGTAGTGCGCCGGCATGCCGGCATCCATTCCCGTGCCGTCGACGGCGCCGGGGAGCGAGAGGAACGGCGAGCTACTCGACACGGGAGAGCCGTCCGGAGGCGTGCGACGCGAGCTCGTGGCCGAGGGCCGCGATGTCCCACGCCCAGAGGAGATGGTTCTCGACCAGGCCGTAGAGACGGGTCGATGCCGAGTGCTCTTTCGAGTTCGCCGAGCGCAGCACGGCATCCGTCGCAAGGTCGATCCGCGGACCCTTCACCTGCCCGATGTAGAGCTCGCTCACCCCGCCCGGGTGAAGGATCGAGACCTCGATGTCGAATCCGTCGGCGGCGTTGCGCAACGTCTCGACCGCCCTGGCCGTCGTGAACGGCTGCACCCCGACGCCCGGGAGGAGCCCGGGGCCGGGATCGCCCTCGGTCTGTGCCCGGCTGAGACGCCAGTATCCGGTCTCGGTCGCCAGCGGTGTCAGATCGTCGTCGAGAAGCCAGGTATAAGAGGTGTAGTTCACGTGCGGAAGGCCGTCATGGCTGAAGGTCATTCGATGCCCGAATTCGTAGTTTCGGGTCTCTTCGCCGACCTCGTAGTTCACGACGCCGGTTCCCTCCCAGAAACCGAGCAGCCACGACAACGGGACGAGCTCGGCGGGAAGGTTCGCATCGAGTTCGATCATGGGTTCACCGCGGTCGGGTGGGGGAAGAGGTGGCGCAAACTCAGCGCTGGCCCCGGAAGAGGTTGAACAGCACGACGACCGACACATAACCGATCGACAGCGTCGCGAGAATGAGCAGGCCGATAAAGAAGATTTCGAGGCCGAGATACATGCCTTCGATCATATCCCGGTGGGAGGGCTCGTCGGCCGGGCTACCGCGACGCGAGCGCGGCGTATACGGCTGTCGCCACTACCAGAATGACGATCGCGCCGCCGAGGCTGATCGTGACCCGGGTCACGAATCCGATCTTCTGGTCGATCGCCAGCTGCACGACGAACGTCGCCATGATCGCTGCGTAGAGCACGATCGGCAGTGCAGCGATCGTGTGAGACGCCGGAGCGATGACCCCGACGAGCACGGCACCGACCACAGCCACCGCCCAGACGGGGAGAGCGCTTCGGGGAAACGAGGCGACGGCCGGAGGATCTATGGTCACGCATCAATTGTGCCCCATCTCGCCGAAACATCCCCGAAACTCCCTTTAGACTGTGGTTCGGCACTTGGAGGCACTATTGGCGCAGCTGTTGATCCTGACTTCCGCCGTCAACAGCGAGGTTCTGCCAGCCCTCGGCCTGCTCAGCCACCGAACCCGGCAGATCCCCGCCGAGCCGGCATCACTCATCACCGCGCCCAGTTGCGACCTGATCCTCGTCGACGCCCGACAAGACCTCGCGAGCGCGAAGTCTCTCTGCAAGATCCTCAACACGACCGGCGTGAACGTGCCGCTGATGCTGATCCTCACCGAGGGCGGACTCACCGCCGTGAGCGCCGACTGGGGAGTGGATGACGTGGTGCTCGAGTCGGCCGGGCCAGCTGAGGTGGATGCGCGCATCCGTCTCGCCGTCGGGCGCCAGGCCCTCGACAAGACGAGCAACAAGATCCACGCCTCCGGGGTGGTCATCGACGAGGCGAGCTACTCGGCGAAGGTGCACGGACGCCCGCTCGACCTGACCTTCAAGGAATTCGAACTGCTGCGGTTTCTTGCGACGCACCCCTCGAGGGTCTTCACCCGCGAGCAGCTGCTCAGTGAGGTCTGGGGCTACGACTACTTCGGCGGCACCCGCACCGTCGACGTGCACGTGCGCCGCCTTCGCGCGAAACTCGGCGACCTCGAATCCCTGATCGGCACCGTTCGCAACGTCGGCTACCGATTCAACGTCTACGAAGACGATACGGAACGTCTCACGCAGGCCGTCGCCTCCTGACGCTGGTGCCCGACCTCCAGCAGTTGATCGCGAACGCGCGCGAAGCCGATGGCCAGCCGCCGTTCTCCGACCAGGCGCTCGTCGATCTCCGCACCGGAGCCCGTTCGCTCATCGAGATCCCCGGCGGCGCAGCGCTCGTGTCGCACCCGCCCGTCGGTAGTGCAGAGGCCGAATTCGTCGTGGACCCGGATGCCCGCGGCCGCGGAATCGGCACGGCACTCCTCGAGAGGATCATCGCCGATACCCTGCCCCGCACCCGTACCGGCGAGCTGCTCGTCTGGGCCCACGGCGACCATCCAGCGGCGAGGGCCCTCGCGGCGAGCCACGGTCTCGACGCGGTGCGCGAACTGCTGCAACTGCGGATGGCGGTGCCCGCCGCCCCGGTGGTTGACGCCGCCTCGATGGTCGAGCCCGCCTCGGTGGTCGAGCCCGCCTCGGTGCCCGAGCCTGTCGAGACCCGCTTCGCCCCGTTCGTCGTCGGCACCGACGAAGACGCCTGGGTCGCCCTCAACGCGCGCGTCTTCGCGTTCCATCCCGAGCAGGGGTCGGTCAGCCGCGACGACGGCGTCGAACTCGAAAGCGATCCGTCGTTCGACGCCGACGACTTCAACGTTGCCCGCGACGGCGACCGGATGATCGGATACTGCTGGCTGAAGGTCGAGCACGGGATCGGGGAGATCTACGTGCTCGGGGTCGACGAGTCGCACCGCGGCGAAGGCCTGGGGCGGAGGCTGATGACGGCGGGGTTCGCGCGGCTCGCGGCCCGCGGCATCCATACCGTCGCACTGTACGTCGAGTCCGACAACGACCCGGCCGTCGCGCTCTACCGTTCGCTCGGTTTTGGCACGCACTCCGTCGACATCCAGTACCGTCTCGCCCGCTGAGCTCGCCGCGCACCCGGCCGCCCACCCACCACTCCCACCTCCCCTGAAACGCAGGAGATATCGCCCCACAGCGGCAAGAAGTGCCTGTTTTGACAGAAATCGGGAGAATCTCCTGCGTTTTGGGAAGGGCGGACGGGCGCGCGGGGAGAATCGGCGGCGCGACGCCAGGAGGAGGACGACGAGGTGTTTACTCGGCGTTCACATGGGTCGCGATACTCGGGTGAAGGCAGTGGGAGGATGAACACATGGATGCCGAGACTTACCTGGCGGGCGCCGCCATCACGACTGACAGCCTCGACGACGACTACGACGACGAAACATGGGTGGATGACGGCACCCTCCTGCCGGAGCGCTACCTCGACCGCGAACTGAGCTGGCTGGCGTTCAACACGCGTGTGCTCGAGCTCGCCGAGGATCCCGGCGTGCCGCTGCTCGAGCGGGCGAACTTCCTCGCGATCTTCGCGAACAACCTCGACGAGTTCTTCATGGTGCGGATCGCGGGACTCAAGCGCCGCATCCTCACCGGCCTCGCCGTGCCGACCAACGTCGGCACGCCGCCGACGGAGGTGCTGTCGCACATCCAGGATCGCGCCCACGAGTTGCAGACGCGGCACGCCCAGGCGTTCCGCACCCTGGTGAAGCCCGCGCTCGACGACGAGGGCATCCACGTCGAGACCTGGGCAGACCTCGGGGTCGTCGATCGGGTCGCGGCCGTCGCCCATCAGGTCGTGGAACGAGCCGACGAG
>JANYGT010000214.1 GCA_025362355.1 Lacisediminihabitans sp.
GGCAGGGTGACGAACCGACACGACCGCTTCTTGCGCCGCAACTCGTCCCGCGGTTCGGCACCATCCTCATCGAGCCGGTCCCGCACCTGCCGGGCGAGACCGCGAAGATCGGCGACCGTGTACTGGGCTGCCAGCTCCACCAGCGTCACCTCACCCGCCTCGCGAGCGTCGACGCTGCACCGGACCGAGGCGGCATCCAACTCTTTGACGATCACCGCGGCGGAATCGACCCCGAGCGTGCCGTCGGTGATGGCTGCGGCAACGACCGGGTACCGGGCCGGAAGCGAAGATCCGTCGATCGCGGTGCGGATGCGGATTGCGAGACCGACGTCGCAGAGCCGGATCGCCTCACCGACGGTGATCGTCCACAGCTCGGCCAAGTACTGGGCGGGCTTCGCGTGACCGGCCTTGCGGGCCATCCCGTCCGTCCCGAGCGACAGTTGCGAGCGGTGTGCGATCTCGCCCGCGGCAGCGACCCGCAAAGAATCGAACGATCGCTGGTGAGATCCGATGGCGGCGATCACAGTCATCAGACCGGTATCTCCCATCCCCGCAGCATCCGCCGCACCCGTCCCGGAGGTGAATCCGCCCGCCGCCGCATCCGCCCAGGCGCGCTCGACGTCGCCGAGCGACACCTCGAGCGCAACATGGGTGGTGGTCATGGAAGAAGTCTCCCCCAACCCACCGACATACCAGCGATCCCCGCAACATCCATCTGATCTGGGCTTTTAGCTGTGGAGAGAGTCCCGAAACAAGCCCCTGTGGAGGACTGCACGAGCCACGATTAGAGAGCTCAAAAGAGTCGCCCGGCGGTTCGAAAACGCAGGAGATTCTCCTGATATCGAGCAAAACACGCCACTCTTGCTCAGAATCCCGCGAAACTCCTGCGATTCAAGTGGGGCAGAAGCGGGCGGGCAGAAGGTACAACGCTCGGCGACCGCCCCGGCGATGACGCCGCCTCGCACCTCGGCCCGCCTAGATTTCGCTGCGTTACGCGCGGATTCGCCGCCGTGGTCGACAGCACCTAGCGTGCGAGAGTGCCTCTTTCCGCTACCACGCCCCGAAATTCGGTGCCGGCGCTGTCCGTGACGCTGGCCGGTGTCAGCCGCAGCTTCGCAGCATCCGGTCGAGGCGGAGCATCCGGTCGCTTGGCGGCATCCGGTCGGGGCGCAGCGTCCGGTCGGGACGCGGCATCCGGTCGGGGCGGGGCCACGCGGCGGGTGCTGACGAACATCGATCTCGACATCCGGGCCGGCGAGATCGTGGCGTTGATCGGGGCATCCGGTTCCGGGAAGTCCACCCTCCTCCGCCAGGTGAGCGGGCTGGATACTCCGGATGTCGGCAGCATCCAGATCGATGGAACGCCTCTTGTCGGCATCGACCAGCGCTGCGCCATCGCCTTCCAGGAGCCGCGACTGCTTCCCTGGCGCACCATCGAAAGCAATATCGCCCTCGGTCTTCCGCGCGGAACGCCGAAGGCCGACGGCGCGGTGCGAGTCGGCGAACTCCTGCATCTCGTAGAGCTCGAAGGCGCTCGGGAGCTGAAGCCGAGCCAGGTCTCCGGCGGTATGGCCCAGCGCGCATCGCTCGCGAGGGCCCTGGCCCGCGGCCCTGGCGTGCTCGTGCTCGACGAACCGTTCGGAGCCCTCGACGCCCTGACGAGGCTCACCATGCAGGATCTGCTACTCGAGGTGCACTCGGCAGAGCCCGCCACGATCCTGCTCGTCACCCACGACGTCGACGAGGCCCTCTACCTCTCCGATCGGGTGGTGCTCCTCGGTGATGACCCGGAGGCACCGCAGGGAAGCGGATCGGGCATCCGTCGAATCCTCAGCGTGCCCGGAAGTCGCCCGCGCGACCGGGCCGATGCCACCCTCGCACTGCTTCGCGCCGAGCTGCTCGACGGCCTGGGTGTCTCCAGCCACCACCGGCCGGCTCCGTCTCCCTCGACCACCGTTCGACTCGATTCGTTTTAAGGACACTCACAGCATGAGAAAAAAACTCGCCGGCCTCGCCGCGATCGCCGTTGCCGCAAGCCTGTTGCTCGCCGGATGCGCGGGGGAGGGCTCCGCGCTCGCCCCGGCAAGCACGCCGACCCCGTCTGGTAAGGCCTCCACAGGCTGGAGCTCTGACACCCTGAACATCGACTTCGCGACCTACAACCCGCTCAGCCTGATCATCAAGGACAAGGGCTGGCTCGAGACGAAGTTCGGCAGCAAGGTCACCGTCAACTGGATCAAGTCGGCCGGATCGAGCGCTGCGAACCTCGCCCTGAAGGCCGGCGCCATCGACGTCGGATCGACCGCCGGATCGGCGGCACTACTCGCGCGCTCGAACGGCTCGCCGATCAAGGCGATCGACGTCTACTCCCAGCCGAACTGGGCGGCGATCCTCGTCGGCAAGAACTCGAAGATCACCTCGGTCGCAGACCTCAGGGGCAAGACGGTCGCCGCGGCGAAGGGCACCGATCCCTACTTCTTCCTCCTGCAGGCCCTTGACAAATTCAAGGTGCCGCTCGATTCGGTCAAGATCGAGAATCTCGCGCACGCCGACGGGAAGGCCGCTCTCGAGAGCGGTGCCGTCGACGCCTGGTCGGGGCTCGATCCGCTGCTCTCGACGAGCATCGTCACCGCCGGTTCGAAGGACATCTACGATAATCCGTCTTTCAACAGCTACGGACTCCTGGATGCCACCGAGCCGTTCCTGACGAAGTCTCCCGACCTCGCCCAGGCCGTGGTCGACGCCTACGAGCGGGCTCGTGCCTACGCGATCAAGTATCCGGCCGACACCTCGGCGATCCTGGCGAAAGCCGCCGGGATAGATCCGTCGATCGCCTCGAACGTCATCGAGAATCGCACGAAGCTCGATATCGACCCGGTTCCGGGCTCGAAGCAGACCGCGGTACTCAAGGTCATCGGGCCGGTCTTCGTGCAGACCGGTGATGTCGCGACCCAGTCGGACATCGACACCGCGTTGAAGAGCCTTTACAACACCACCTTCGTGAAGAAGGCGGACCCTTCCGCCAATGGCTGACGCGGAACAGGATGCCGTCGGGAGAGCGATTCTCGTGAACGCGGCGGCGTCATCCACGGGCTCCGAATACCTGACGGGTGCCTCGTCGGGGGCGCTCCCGGCGCGCGCAACCCGCCGCCCCCGCGCGTCGACCGTGCTGCTTGGCGCGATCCTGCCGATTGCACTGCTCGCGGTCTGGCAGCTGATCTCGGAATCGGGTGTCATCCCCAGTTATCGTCTGCCTGCCCCGCTAACGGTCTGGCAGGCGGCGATCGACCTCGCTCAGCGCGGGCTGCTCTTTCCCGATATCGCCATCTCGACCCAGCGTGTGCTTCTCGGGTTCGTCTTCGGCTCGATCCTCGGACTCGTCGTCGGGTCGATCATCGGTCTTTCACGCTGGGCCAGCCTGCTGGCGGCGCCGACAGTCGGTGCGTTCCGCGCTGTGCCGTCGCTCGCCTGGGTACCGCTGCTGATTCTCTACCTCGGCATCCACGAGGACTCGAAGGTGGTGCTGATCACGATCGGCGCCTTCTTCCCGGTCTACACGACGGTGTCGGGGGCCCTGAGTCACGTCGACCGCCATCTCGTCGAGGTCGGTCGAGCCTACGGACTCGGGCGCCTCAGCCTGCTCGCGCGGGTCCAGTTGCCCGCGATCATCCCGACCGTGGTCTCCGGGCTTCGGCTCGCGCTGGCGCAATCCTGGCTCTTCCTGGTCGCAGCCGAGCTGATCGTGTCATCCCTCGGCCTCGGATATCTGCTCAAGGAGTCACAGGACAACGGACGCATCGACCGGTTGTTCGCCGCGATCATCCTGCTCGGCCTGCTCGGCAAGCTCACCGACACGCTCATCGGCTTCGGCGAGAGGTACCTGCTGCGGCGCTGGACCTAGAGCGGGTCTCGCTCCCCGCAGTCGCGCTATAGTCGTTCACGTAGACATCCTTGAATTCCGTCCTGTGAGGCGGGGAAGGAGGTCAGATTGCCCGCACGCATCGTGCTCCAGCAAGCTGATATCACCCGGGCGCTGACCCGCATCTCGCACGAGATCCTCGAATCGCTCCGGTCGGGCGACGATCTGGTGCTCCTCGGGATCCCGACGCGCGGAGTCGTTCTCGCCGAGCGGATCGCCACCGTCATCCGCGAGGTATCCGACGTTCCGGTGGCCATCGGCGCGCTCGATGTCACCATGTACCGGGACGACCTCGACCGCAATCCGACCCGTGCGCCCTCGCCGACCCAGGTGCCGCCGGGCGGGATCGACGGAAAGTTCGTCGTGCTGGTCGACGATGTGCTTTACTCCGGTCGCACCATCCGCGCCGCCCTCGATGCCCTCGGTGCGATCGGTCGCCCCCGCGTCGTGCGGCTCGCGGCGCTCGTCGATCGCGGGCATCGTGAGCTTCCGATCCGCCCGGACTTCGTCGGCAAGAACCTGCCGTCGGCCCAGACCGAACGCATCAACCTGCATCTCGAGGAGATCGACGGAGACGAATTCGTGTCGATCGAGGAGGCGGCGCAATGAGGCACCTGCTGAGCACGCGGGATCTCGGCCACGACGAGGCCGTCGCGATTCTCGACGTCGCGGAGGACATGGCGGATGTCGCCGACCGCGAAGTGCGCAAACTCCCGACCCTGCGCGGAAAAACGGTGGTCAATCTCTTCTTCGAGGATTCCACCCGCACCCGCATCTCGTTCGAGGCCGCCGCAAAGCGGCTGAGTGCCGACGTCATCAACTTCAGCGCGAAGGGCTCGAGCGTGTCGAAGGGCGAGAGCCTCAAAGACACCGCGCAGACGCTCGCCGCGATCGGGGCCGACGCGGTCGTCATCCGGCACGGGGCATCCGGCGCTCCCGCGGTTCTGGCCGACTCCGGCTGGATCGACGCCGCCATCGTCAACGCGGGGGACGGAACGCACGAGCACCCGACGCAAGCTCTGCTCGACGCGTTCACGATCCGCCGCAGGATCCACGGATCCGCCGCCCGCGCCAAGGCGCTCGACGGGGTCTCCGTGACGATCGTCGGCGACATCCTGCACTCGCGGGTCGCCCGCTCGAACGTCTGGCTGCTGTCGAGTCTCGGGGCCGCCGTCACCCTGGTCGCCCCGGCGACTCTGCTGCCGATCGGGGTCACCGAGTGGCCGGCGAGCGTCGGCTACAGCCTCGACGCGGCATTGGCGAAGAGGCCGGATGTCGTCATGATGCTTCGGATCCAGTCGGAGCGGATGCACGACGCATTCTTTCCGAACGCCCATGAGTATTCGCGCGAGTGGGGCCTCGGCGACGAGCGTCTGAGAACCCTCGCCGCCGATAGCATTGTGATGCACCCCGGCCCGATGAACCGGGGGCTCGAGATCTCGTCCGGTGCGGCGGATTCGCCACGCTCGACCGTGCTCGAGCAGGTCGCGAACGGTGTCTCGGTGAGGATGGCCGTGCTGTACCTCGTCTTGTCCGGAATGAAAGAGGGCCAGTCATGAAAGAGGCACTGTCATGAAAGAGGCGCTGTCATGACCGCCATCCTGGTCAGGGGCGCCGGGTTCGCGGATGACTCGCGCGGCGACATCCTCGTTCGTGACGGCGTCGTCGCCGAGATCGGCAGTTCGCTCAGCGACTCCGGCGCCCAGTTGATCGACGCCGACGGGCTCCTCGCCCTGCCAGGCCTCGTCGACCTCCACACCCACCTCCGCGAGCCGGGCTTCGAGCAGAGCGAGACCGTGCTGACCGGATCCCGAGCGGCCGCGATCGGCGGCTTCACCACCGTTCACGCCATGGCGAACACGTCCCCGGTATCGGATACGGCCGGAGTCGTCGAACAGGTTCAGCGTCTCGGTGACGCGGCCGGCTACGTGACGGTGCGTCCGATCGGCGCGGTCACCGTCGGGCTCGAGGGGAAACAGCTCTCGGAGATCGGGGCGATGGCCGGGAGTCGCGCGCGGGTGCGGGTGTTCTCTGACGATGGGAAGTGCGTATCCGACGCCCTGCTCATGCGTCGCGCCCTCGAATACGTCATGACCTTCGGCGGCGTCGTGGCCCAGCACGCGCAGGAGCCACGGCTCACCGAGGGTGCCCAGATGAACGAGGGGACGCTGTCGGGGCAGCTCGGTCTCGCCGGCTGGCCGGCGGTCGCCGAGGAGTCGATCATCGCCCGAGACGTGCTGCTCGCGCAGCACGTCGGGGCGCGGCTGCACGTCTGCCACGTGTCGACCGCGGGATCGGTGGAGGTCGTCCGCTGGGCGAAAGCGCGAGGCATCCAGGTGACGGCAGAGGTCACCCCCCATCACCTGCTGCTGACGGAAGACCTCGCATCCGGGTATGACGCGCGCTACAAGGTGAATCCGCCGCTTCGACGGTCCGAGGATGTCGAGGCGCTGCGCGCGGGGCTCGCCGACGGCACGATCGATATCATCGCGACCGATCACGCGCCGCATCCGTCCGAGGCGAAGGACTGCGAGTGGGATGCCGCGGCCTTCGGGATGGTCGGACTCGAGTCGGCGCTCTCCGTCGTGCAGGCGTCGGTCGTCGACACCGGGCATCTCGACTGGAACGACGTCGCCCGGGTGTTCTCCCGTGTACCGGCCGAGATCGGCCTCGTGCCGGGCTACGAGTTCGGCATCGCGGTCGGGTCACCGGCCGACTTCACCCTGTACGACCCGGCAACGAGTCGCGTCTTCGGTGTCGAGCACCTCCGCGGCAAGGGCGTCAATTCCCCCTACCTCTCGGCGACCCTCCCCGGTCGGGTCGTCGCCACCCTCCACAACGGCTATGCGACGGTGCTCGACGGCGAACTCGTCGATGCGGAGTCCGTCGCACAGTCTGCACGCAGAACCTCAGGAGCACAGCATGGATAGAACTCAGCATGGATAGAACAACGTCGACGACGATCGTGATCGCGGTGATCGTCCTCGCACTCCTCGGCATGTATCTCGGCTGGCGCGCCCGCCAGAAACGACAGTCGGCACTCCCGGCGATCACCGCCGTGCCCGCCGATGCCGGCGCGGTGCGCTACAGCGCCGAGACCTTCTACGCAGCGACCACGATCGCCGGCGAGCCGCTCAACCGGGTCGCCGTTCGCGGACTCGGATTCCGTGGCCGAGCGACCGTGACGGTCACCGAACTCGGCGTCATCCTCGGCATCGCCGGGGAACCGGAGGCGTTCATCCCGGTCTCGGCGCTGCGTCGCGTCGAGCGCGCCACCTGGACGATCGACCGCGTCGTCGAGAACGGCGGCCTCGTGCTGATCGCCTGGACGCTCGGCGAGACCGACGTCGACAGCTACCTCAGGCTCGCCGAATCCGCCGACCCCGGTCCGCTGATCGATGCGATCTCGAGCATCCTCTCGACGGAGACCGCATCATGAGCCGCTTCGATCCGGCCGTCTTCGTGCTCGAAGACGGCACGCGCTACAGCGGCAACGCCTACGGAGCGCGCGGACGCAGCCTCGGCGAGGCCGTCTTCACGACCGGGATGACGGGCTACCAGGAGACGATCACCGACCCCTCCTACGCCGGCCAGATCGTGCTGATGACAGCCCCGCACATCGGCAATACCGGTGTCAACGACGAGGATGACGAATCCACCCGCATCTGGGTCTCCGGCTTCGTCGTGCGCGATCCCTCACGGGTGGTGTCGAACTACCGGGCGACCGGCAGCCTCGACGACCGATTGGTCGAGCAGGGCATTGTCGGGATCAGCGGCATCGACACCCGCGCCGTCACCCGCCGCCTTCGGGACGCGGGCGTCATGCGCTCCGGCATCTTCTCCGGACCGGATGCCGCCCTCAGCGAAGCAGACCAGCTCGCGATCGTCAGGAGCGGCGCCGAGATGTCGGGCCGGAACCTCTCCGCCGAGGTCTCGGTCACCGAGAAGCGCTACCTCGACGCGGTCGGCGAGCGGATCGGGTCGGTCGCCGTGCTCGACCTCGGCGTGAAGGAGTCGACGCTGAGGTATCTCGCGGCGCGCGGACTCGACGTCATCGTGGTTCCCCAGTCGACGACATCCGAAGAGCTGCTCGCCCTGAAGCCGAGCGCGGTGTTCTACTCGAACGGCCCAGGGGATCCGGCCGCATCCGACCAGCATGTCGAGCTGCTGCAGACGGTGCTGCGCGCCGGGCTGCCGTTCTTCGGCATCTGCTTCGGCAACCAGCTGCTCGGGCGAGCCCTAG
Source organism: Lacisediminihabitans sp. (assembly GCA_025362355.1). GTDB lineage: Bacteria > Actinomycetota > Actinomycetes > Actinomycetales > Microbacteriaceae > Lacisediminihabitans. The sequence goes on from JANYGT010000214.1 coordinate 8,163, forward strand.
GGCTCGGCACCTACAAGCTGCCGTTCGGTCACCGCGGAATCAACCAGCCGGTCGTCGACAAAGCGACCGGACGGGTCGAGATCACGTCGCACAACCACGGCTTCGCGGTCGACGCTCCGCTCGACGGCCCGTTCGAGTCCCCGGCGGGGTTCGGCCGGGTCGAGGTCAGTCACGTCAACCTGAACGACGACGTCGTCGAGGGACTCAACGCCCTCGACATCCCGGCCTTCTCGGTGCAGTACCACCCGGAGGCCGCCGCCGGACCGCACGATGCGAACTACCTGTTCGACCGCTTCCGCGACCTCGTCGTGGTTGCGAACGCCTTCAAGGGGAACAACTGATGCCGAAACGCGACGATATCAAGTCGGTCCTCGTGATCGGCTCAGGCCCGATCGTGATCGGCCAGGCCTGCGAGTTCGACTACTCGGGCACCCAGGCCTGCCGGGTGCTCCGCGTGGAGGGCGTGCGCGTCATCCTGATCAACTCGAATCCGGCGACGATCATGACCGACCCGGACTTCGCCGACGCGACCTACGTCGAACCGATCACCTGGCAGGTCATCGAGACGATCATCGCCAAGGAGCGCCCGGATGCGATCCTCCCGACCCTCGGCGGCAGACAGCGCTGAATGCGGCCATCGACCTCCACCACCACGGCATCCTCGAGAAGTACGACGTCGAGCTGATCGGTGCCAACTTCGAGGCCATCAACAAGGGCGAGGACCGCCAGATCTTCAAGCAGCTGGTGCTGGA
>JANYGT010000243.1 GCA_025362355.1 Lacisediminihabitans sp.
CTCGGTCCACATCGCGTCGAAGTCCCAGTCGTCTGAACCGCCCTCGCTGGTCTGCGACTCGACGACCTCGCGAACCACGTCTTCGAGGAAGTGCTGAACGCGCTCGTGCAGATCGTCACCCTCGAGAATGTGGCGGCGGTCACTGTAGATCGCCTCACGCTGCCGGTTGAGCACGTCGTCGTACTTGAGCACGTTCTTGCGGATCTCGGCGTTGCGCGACTCCACCTGTGACTGGGCGCTGCGGATGGCCCGGCTCACGATCTTCGATTCGATGGCCAGGTCGTCAGGCATGTTGCTGCGACCCATCAGGGCTTCTGCGGCTCCACTGTTGAACAGGCGCATCAGGTCATCCTGAAGGGACAGGTAGAAGCGGCTCTCGCCCGGGTCACCCTGACGACCAGAACGACCCCGCAACTGGTTATCAATGCGGCGCGACTCGTGACGCTCGGTGCCGAGCACGTAGAGGCCACCGGCCTCGACGACCTTCTCGGCCTCTTCGGAGACCTTCGCCTTGACTCCGGCGAAGACGTCGTCCCATTCGGTCTCGTATTCGTCGGGCGTCTCGATCGGGCTGAGGCCCTTCGCGTTCATCTCGGCGACGGCGAGGAATTCGGCGTTGCCACCGAGCATGACGTCTGTGCCACGGCCGGCCATGTTGGTGGCGACCGTGACGGAGCCGAGGCGACCGGCCTGGGCGACGATCGCGGCTTCCCGCGCGTGGTTCTTCGCGTTGAGCACCTCGTGGCGGACGCCGCGCTTGGCGAGCAGCCGGGAGAGGTACTCGCTCTTCTCGACGCTCGTCGTTCCGACGAGGACCGGCTGGCCCTTTTCGTGCCTGCCGACGATGTCCTCGACGACCTGGCCGAACTTGGCCTCCTCGTTCTTGTAGACGAGGTCGGACTGGTCGATGCGCTTCATCGGCTTGTTGGTGGGGATCGAGACCACGCCGAGCTTGTAGGTGCTCATGAACTCGGCGGCTTCGGTCTCGGCGGTTCCGGTCATGCCGGACAGCTTCGAGTAGAGCCGGAAGTAGTTCTGCAGGGTCACGGTCGCGAGGGTCTGGTTCTCGGCCTTGACCGCGACCCCCTCCTTCGCCTCGATGGCCTGGTGGATGCCCTCGTTGTAGCGACGACCCATCAGGATGCGACCGGTGTGCTCATCGACGATCAGCACCTCGCCGTTCATCACGACGTAGTCCTTGTCTTTCTTGAAGAGGGCGGCGGCTTTGATCGAGTTGTTCAGGAACGAGATGAGCGGGGTGTTCGCCGACTCGTACAGGTTGTCGATGCCGAGGTAGTCCTCGACCTTCTCGATGCCGGGTTCGAGCACGCCGACCGTTCGCTTCTTCTCGTCGACTTCGTAATCCTCGTCGGGGATGAGCCTCGTCGCGAGGTTGGCGAATTCGGCGAACCAGCGGTTCGCCTCGCCGGAGGCCGGGCCCGAGATGATGAGCGGTGTGCGGGCCTCGTCGATGAGGATCGAGTCGACCTCGTCGACGACGGCGAAGTTGTGACCGCGCTGCACCATGTCGCTCGCCTGCCACGCCATGTTGTCGCGAAGGTAGTCGAAGCCGAACTCGTTGTTCGTGCCATAGGTGATGTCGGCGGAGTACTGCTCGCGGCGCTCCTCGGGAGTCTGGCCGGAGAGGATGACGCCGGTCGTCATCCCGAGGGCGCGGAAGATTCGACCCATCAGTTCCGACTGGTAGCTGGCGAGGTAGTCGTTGACCGTGATGACGTGCACGCCACGGGACGGAATGGCGTTCAGGTAGGCGGCGAGCGTCGCGACGAGCGTCTTACCCTCGCCGGTCTTCATCTCGGCGATGTTGCCGAGGTGGAGAGCCGCACCGCCCATCAGCTGCACATCGAAGTGGCGCATCCCGAGCGTGCGCTTCGCCGCCTCGCGGACCGCGGCGAATGCCTCGGGTAGCAGGTCTTCGAGGGACTCCCCGTTGGAATAGCGCTCGCGGAATTCGACCGTCTCGTTCTTCAGGTCGTCATCGCTCAGCTCTGCGAAGTCGCTCTCGAGGTGATTGACGGCCTGCGCATAGCGCTCGAGCTTGCGAAGCGTTCGGCCCTCTCCGACTCGGAGGACTCTTTCGAGGACGTTGGCCACTGATAACTCCAGATTTTCATCGAACTGTGCGGATGGTGCGGCGCGACGCCGACCCGAGGGTCAGGCATCCGTGTCGGTCTGGCTCCGCGTTGGTCTGGCTCCGTGTCGGCTTCGGTGTCGACGCGATGCTTCCGCGAAGCGGGCTTCTCGTGATGGACACCCCGGTCGGCGCGCGGTAACGAGTGTGTAACTGTACCAAGACTATCCCTTGCCTTTGCTGATCACCGGGCTCTGGCTCACCCAGAAAAGGGGCCGGTGCGCAGGCACCGACCCCTCTCTGCTCCGTCGCGCGTTTCA
>JANYGT010000256.1 GCA_025362355.1 Lacisediminihabitans sp.
AGCAGCTCTTCCCCGACCTCTGGGAGTCCTTCCTCGCGCCGGTGCCGCAGGGTGACCGCGCGAACCTGATCGATGCGTACTCCCGCCTGCTCAACGATCCCGACCCGGCTGTGCACGGTCCGGCAGCCATCGCCTGGGCCACCTGGGAGGCTTCGACGATCACGCTGCTGCAGCGACCCGACGTCATCGCGACGTTCGCGTCACCGCGCTACGCCGTCGCCTTCGCGCGCATCGAGAACCACTATTTCGTGAACCGGGGATGGTTCGATGAGGGCCAGCTGATCCGGGATGCGTCGCTACTGAAAGACATCCCGGCCGTCATCATCCAGGGGCGCTACGACGCGTGCACCCCGCCGGTCACCGCCTGGGACCTGCATCGCGCCTGGCCGGAGGCGGAATTCCGGATGATCCCGGACGCCGGTCACGCCTACGACGAGCCGGGTATCCTCTCGGCGCTGATCGAGGCGACCGATCGGTTCGCCTGATCCGGAACATTCCGTCGGGGTTATGCGCGGCACTCTAAGCTTGAGCAATTCCCCGATTCGCTGGAGGCCTCGGTGCTGACCTTCCTCGCTCGCGCTTTTCTCGCACCGCTCGCACGGGTGGCCTTCCAGCCGAAGATCGTCGGCCGCGCCAACGTGCCGAAGACGGGCGCGGTCATCATCGCGAGCAACCACCTGTCATTCGCGGACAGCATCGTGATCACCCTCGTCGCGCCCCGTTCGGTCTCGTTCCTCGCGAAGTCCGAGTACTTCACCGGACGTGGATTCCGTGGTCGCGTCTCGAAGGCCTTCTTCAGCGCGGTCGGCGCGATACCGGTCAAGCGCGGGGCCGGGGCTGCGGCGCAGGAAGCCCTCAACGACGGGCTCGAGGTGCTGCAGCGCGGCGAAGCGTTTTCCTTGTACCCCGAGGGCACGCGCTCGCTCGACGGACGGCTCTATCGCGGCCGAACCGGTGTGGCCTGGCTGGCGCTCACCTCCGGCGCTCCCGTCGTGCCGGTCGCCCTCACCGGAACGCAGAACCTCCAGCCCGCCGGATCGAAGACCGTTCACCGGGCAAAGGTCACCATCGAGTTCGGCGCCCCGATCGACCTCAGTCCGCACGGGCCGGCTGACTCCGGCAAGGCGCGACGCACCGCGACGGACGAAATCATGGCCGCGATCCAGAAGATGAGTGGCCAGGAACCGGCGAACGTCTACAACGAGCCGCCGGCCGCCAACGTGGCCGAGCGGGTCAAGAGGTTCTTCCGTCGCGAACGGTCGTAGCGGTGTCGGCCGGTGGCATCGATTCTGCCGAATCGCGATCGGCGGCTTCCCCGGCCTCCTCCTCCTTACGGCTCGAGACGCCGCTGAGTCGGAGCGTCGCCAGGAAGCCGAGCACGAGGAATCCGGCCGCGGAGAATGCCGCGTAGCGCGTCGCGTCACTGAACGCGACCTTCGCGTCCGAGCCGATTCCGACGCTCTGTTTCGCGAGCGAGGGGATCGCTGAGCCGGCACTGTCGACGACGGCGTTGACGATCTGGGTGCGCTCGGCCGAGGGCAGCCCGCGGTCATGGAGCCGGGCATCCAGTGCCGTGCCGGCAGACGTGAAGAGCACCGTCCCGAGGATCGCGATACCGAGCGCCGAGCCGATCTGACGTGCGGTGCTGGAGGTGCCGGAGCCCTGGCCGCTCTGCTCGATCGGAACGTCTTTGAGCACCACGCCGGTGAGCTGCGCCGTAGCGAGGCCGACCCCGAATCCGTAGACGAACAGGAACGGCACGATCTGCAGCCATGATGCCGAGGCGGAGATGACCAGGCCGAGTCCCGCGACGCCGACGATCTCTGCGGCGAGCCCGACGCGCACGATCGTCACCGGGGAAACGCGATTGCCGAATGCGCCGGCGAATCCACTGGCCACGAACGAGCCGATCGCCAGCGCGAGCAGCACGAATCCGGTCTGGAGGGCCGTATAGCCGAGCACGTTCTGCAGCCAGAGCGGCAGGGACAGGATGATGCCGAACTCGCCGAGCGACACGATGAGGGCTGCGATGTTGCCGTTGCGGAACGACGCGATGGAAAACAGGCTGAAGGCCAGGAGGGTGGTCTTCCCCTGCCGCTGCCGGTGGCGTCCCCAGAGCACGAAGGCTGCTCCGGCAACGAGCGTGACGGCGAACGCGATCGGGATCGGTGAGAGATCGAACGGCCACTTCCAGGTGCCGATGGTGAGCCGGGTGTTGGTGAGCCACCATCCGTAGGTGCGGCCTTCGATGAGCCCGAAGACGAGTGTCGCGCTGGTGACGATCGAGAGCACCGCGCCGACGATGTCGATGCGACGCACGTCGACGGTATCCCGTGATTCCGCAACGAACAGCAGCGTGCCGACCACGATGATGATGCCGAGTGGCACGTTGATGCCGAATGCCCACCGCCAGGAGAAGTAGGTGGTCAGCCATCCGCCGAGCAGCGGGCCGACCGCCACCATCCCGCCGATGGTCGAGCCCCAGATCGCGAATGCGATGCCGCGCTCGCGTCCGCGGAAGGTCGCGTTGATGATCGAGAGAGTCGTCGGCAGCACCATCGCACCGCCGATGCCCTGGATGACACGGGATCCGATCAGCAGGTCACCGGTCTGCGACAGTGCGGCGAGCACCGAGGCGAGGGTGAAGATCGTGACACCGATCAGCAGCAGCCGCCGACGCCCGAACCGGTCGGCCAGGGTGCCGAAGACGAGCAGGAGGGCGGCGAAGACCAGCGTGTAACTCTCCTGAACCCACTGAACCTGGGTCGAGTCGATGCCGAGATCCTTGATGATCGACGGGATGGCGACGTTGACGATCGTCGAGTCGACGATGATCGTCGCGACGGCGAGGCTGATGAAGACGAGCCCGGCCCAGCGGCGGCGGGTCGAGGTGGCGACGGATGCCGCGCTCATACGAGTCTCCGAGCACCCTGCCCGGACCGGACGCGGATGCCGACGGTCACTACGATCACCGCAACGACGGCGATGATCGCCGCGGTAGCCGTCGGCGTCGAACGGAGGTCGCCGGTGAGCCGCGCGACAGCGACCCAGGCGATGCCCCAGCAGAGCGCGGCGGCGGGGGTGAGCCTTCCGCGCCCACGGATCGCGAGCAGTACTCCGACGATGCCGGCGACGGCGATGATCGCCACGCCCCAGACTCCGGCCGGCAGGCCGAATCCGCGGAAGCCGCCGGCCACGAACAACGCGGTGATATTGGCGGCGGTCGCTATGCTGACCCAGCCGAGATACAGGCCGATCGTGCCATCCGCCACGATCGTCTCGATCACATTCTTCGGTTTCGACCTCAGCAGGATGAGGAAGACCCAGACGAGGTCGGCGAGCAGCAGGGCGATGACCGGAACGCTCAGAGCGAGCAGATCGAACTGGATGCTGAGGATCCACGCGGCATTCAGCACGAGCGAGATCGCGATCGGATAGCCGAGCGCCCGCTGTCGCTCATCCGCCCGCTGCGCCGGCAGCAGCTGCCAGATCGCATAGGCGATGAGACCGAGGTAGATGACCGACCAGATCGCGAAGGCGGATCCGCCGGGTGCGATCGGCGTCGCATCCGCAGCGAGAGCGCCACCGGCCGCCTTCTGGATGGGGGTGCCTCCGGCAGCCCCGGATCCGATGAACGACCCGACGATCGCGATGACGGCACTGAGGAGTACCGTGACCTGCCGGACCGAGTCCGCGGACTTCTTCATCATCCACTCCAATTGATCAGCTAGCTTACTATCAAACGCTAGCACTAAATTGGAGTGATGGCAGAGATGGATCCGATGCAGGACTGGCCGACCGGCCGTCTGCTGTCGACGGCCGCTCGCCTCGTCGAACACGCGTGGATCGAGAAGCTCGAGAAGCTCGGGCTGACGCACGCCGGACTCATCGTCCTGCACCTGCTCGATTCCGGGCCACTCAGCCAGACGGAGCTGGCGACCAGGGCACGGGTAGAGGTGCAGACGATGTCACGCACACTCGAGCGTCTCGAGCGCGAGGGCTGGATCGCCCGGGCGAAACATCCGGACGACGGCCGTCGACACGTGGTCACTCGCACCGTCGATGGGCAGCGGGTGTGGGCATCCGCCCGGTCGATCGAAGCCGACATGTTCCCGAGCATCGCCGACAACGAGCAGGTGCGCGCCTCGCTGATCGCCATCATCGATGCGACTTCCGCGAGCCGCTGGGCCTGACGTCAGTCCTGCGCGGCCTGCTGCGCAGCGACCTTCGCGTGAACCTCATCCATGTCGAGAGCCTTGACAGCCTCGATCACCTGGTCGAGGGCAGGTGCCGGCAGCGCTCCGGGCTGGGAGAAGACGAGCACGCCGTCGCGAAAGGCCATCAGGGTGGGGATCGACGTGATCCCGGCGGCACCGGCCAGCGCCTGCTGCGCCTCGGTGTCGACCTTCCCGAAGGTGATGTCCGGGTTCTTCTCGCTCGCGGCGTCGTAGATCGGTCCGAACATCTTGCACGGGCCGCACCAGTCGGCCCAGAAATCCACGAGGGTGATGCCCGCGGAAGTCACTGTCTTCTCGAAGACCTCGTTGGTCAGTTCGATGGTCGGCATTGGTACTCCTTCATGAGGCTCTTCGGCTGAGGTGTTTCTCCCGCAGCGTGGTTCTCCGGAGTAACGCACGAGAGGTAAGCGACATTCCCGGACGGCCATTTCTGTCGGGTTTCCACAATCGTCCGTGCGCTCCTCCGGAGCTTCTGGTGGGGAGCCGACGACCCGTTTTGCGCGCGCTGCAGCGGCTCGTACCGTTGGGGTATGACCCAGATCGCAGACCGTCCCGTCGCGCCCTCCGTGCCCGTGACATCCGTTGCAGCCACGAGCAACCGCACCGATTCGACAGCCATCGACACCGCCTGGCTCGGCGAATACCTCCTCGGCACCTGGGCCGAAGCTCGACACCACTCTCGTGTCCTCATGGCCGAGCCGGAGTTCCACCGCCAGGAGGGATTGACGCTCGCCCAGCAGCGTCAGCGGGTGTTCACCCAGCTCGGGTTGCTCGTCGAGAAGGGCGTTGTCCACCGCGCCTTCCCGAAATCCCTCGGTGGCGCAGACGACCACGGCGGAAACATCGCGTCCTTCGAGGAGATCGTCACCGCCGACCCGTCGCTGCAGATCAAGTCGGGCGTGCAGTGGGGCCTCTTCGGCGCCGCAGTGCTTCACCTCGGAACCCAGAGCCACCACGATCGCTTCCTCCCCGGCATCATGAATCTCGAGGTTCCCGGCGCATTCGCCATGACCGAGACGGGACACGGATCGGATGTCGCGGCCATCGGCACCACGGCGACCTTCGATGAGGCCACCGACGAATTCGTCATCAACACCCCGTTCCGCGCCGCCTGGAAGGACTACCTCGGCAACGCCGGACAGCACGGCATCGCCGCCGTCGTCTTCGCGCAGCTGATCGTCAAGGGCATCAACCACGGCGTTCACGCGCTCTACGTTCCGATCCGCGACGACAACGGCTTCCTCCCCGGTGTCGGCGGCGAAGACGACGGTCCGAAGGGTGGATTGAACGGCATCGACAACGGTCGGCTGCACTTCGACAGCGTTCGCGTTCCCCGCACGAACCTGCTGAACCGATATGGCAACGTCGACGAGAACGGCGTCTACACGTCAGACATCGCGAGCCCCGGCCGCCGATTCTTCACCATGATCGGCACCCTCGTGCAGGGGCGCGTCTCCCTCGACGGTGCCGCGACCGTCGCCTCGAAGCTCGCCCTCGACATCGCGATCACCTACGGAAGCCAGCGACGTCAGTTCGTCGCCGGTAGCCCGACCAACGAGGAGGTCGTGCTCGACTATCAGCGTCACCAGCGTCGCCTTCTTCCCCTTCTCGCGACGACCTACGCGATGTCGTTCGCACACGAGAAGCTGCTCACGTCGTTCGACGGCGTGTTCTCCGGCGCCCGCGCGACGGATGCCGACCGCGAAGAACTCGAAACCCTCGCCGCCGCCCTCAAGCCGCTCAGCACCTGGAACGCGCTCGACATCATCCAGGAGGCTCGCGAGGCCTGCGGCGGCCAGGGCTTCCTCGCCGAGAACCGGCTGACGCAGCTGCGGGCCGACCTCGACGTGTATGTGACCTTCGAGGGCGACAACAACATCCTGCTCCAGCTCGTCGCGAAGCGACTGCTGACCGACTACTCGAAGAAGTTCAAGAACGCCGACTTCGGTGTCATGGCCGGATTCGTCGCCGGTCAGGTGAACGACGCGGTCGTGAATCGGTTCGGTTTGCGGAGGCTCGCCCAGAACGCGAAGGACTTCGGGTCGACGGCACGGTCGGTCGGATCGGTGCGGGACAAGGAATCCCAGCGCCAGTTGCTCACCGACCGGGTCGAGACGATGGTCGCGGCCCTCGCCGGGCGGCTTCGCTCGGCAGGAAAGCTGGCGCCGGCGGATGCTGCCGCCCTCTTCAACTCCAACCAGAACGAGCTGATCGAGGCGGCGAAGGCCCACGCCGAACTGCTGCAGTGGGAGGCGTTCACCGAGGCGCTCGCCGGTATCGACCACGCGCCGACCCGTGAGGTGCTCACCTGGCTTCGCGACCTGTTCGGACTCACGCTGATCGAGAAGAATCTGGCCTGGTACCTCATCCACGGGCGGCTCTCGTCGACGCGTGCCCAGGCGGTCACCCGCTACATCGACGGTCGCCTCCTGCCGCGCCTGCGCCCGCAGGCGCTCGATCTCGTGAAGGCCTTCGGGTTCACGCCCGGCCTCGTCCGGGCGCCGATCGCGTCGGGCGTCGAGCGTGAGCGCCAGGAGGAGGCGCGTGACTACTACCGTGCGCAGCGGGCCGGCGGAACGGCACCCGTCGAGGAGAAGTCGCTCAACAAGAAGAAGAGGTAGGCGAGCTCAGACCTCGGTCGGCTCGTCGTCGGTGACGGCGACGATCCGCACGAAGTCGAGAGCGTCGGCGACCGGGAGCGCGGCGGCCACCGCGGCATCCACGAACGACTGATCCGCTTCGATCGCCGGATTCAGCCAGTCGTCCCACCAGTCGCGCGGAAGCGGCACCGGATTGCGGTCGTGGATGTCCGCGAGGGTCTGCACGGCATCCGACGTGAGGATCGTCGTCGTCAGCGTCCACTGGTGCGGGTCGTCGTCGGCGAGGCTGTGGTCTTTCCACCACGAGTAGATGCCGGCAAGTGCCATGGTCGAGCCGTCGGCCGGGCGAATATAGAACGGGGTCTTCTTCTTCGTCACCGAGTCGGTCTGCCACTCGTAATAGCCGGAGGCGGGGATGATCGCACGCTTCGATCGGATCGCATTCTTGAACGACGCCTTCTCGGTGATGCCCTCACTGCGCGCATTGAACATCGGCACCTTCGTCTTCAGCGTCTTCGACCAGCCGGGGGTCAGCGCCCACTGCGCCGGCTCGAGTCGGCGCACCACTTCACCGTCTTTGTCGGTCTCGATGATCGTCGCCACCGGGTCGGTCGGGCGGATGTTCCAGCCCGGCCGCCAATCCTGGAAGTCGCCACCCACCGCGACGAACTCCTCGATCAGCTGATCGGTCTCCTTGTCCATGGCAAAGCGTCCGCACATGCAGTCCATTGTGCCGCGGGGCGGTGACAGCCGCGAGAATCGCGCCCCCGAAGTGGGGCGTGTTCACCTGTTTACGAAAAAGTTAGCGTTAATGGGGAACGGACCGGATGTCCATCGGGGGACTCGGCCGCACCGTTGCAGCCTCGGGGGAGGAACGCTGACATGATCACGCACCGCATCGCAACCAAGCACGACTGGATCCGGCTGGAGCCGCTGTCGATCCGCGACTGGCTCATCATCGACACCGGCCAGGAAGCCCTCGTCGGCGACGGGGTGATCGGACACGTCGCGCTGCTCGCCGGGCAGTACGAGACCCTTCGCACGACCGAGCCGCTCGAACGCTCGTTCTTCGCCTCGCTAGAGGCCGCCATCGAATCGTTCGTTCCCTTCGGGATGCGCGTGGACGCGTTCGAATCGCGGACATTCGCTCGCGCGGTGGCCTGAGGCGCGCGCGACTCTCGGTGCCGCCGCCTCGGCGTTGCTGAAACTCAGGCGGCCTCGAGGAACAACAGGATCTCCCGAGCAAGCCGCGGGTTTCGGATCGTCCCAAGATGGCCGGCCTTCGAGTAGACGCTGAAACTCGCGTTCGGCATCCCCCGGCTCGTCTGCTCGAACAGCGCCGACGAGTAGTACCGGTCGAACTCTCCGCCCGCGATGAGCGTTCGCACCTCGATGGTCGCGAGCCGCTCCTCGAGGTCGAGGCCGTCCTCGGCATCGAGCGTGACGAGCAGGTCGAGGTCACCGCGTCCAACAACGGATCGCGGTGCGAGAAGGCCGACGACGTATCGCAGTGCGTTCTGAAATGGGGTGGCCCCGGTGTTGCCCAGGAAAACCGCTGCCGCCCGACGATCGCGGCCGGCTCGCAGCAGCGTGGCGACTGTGCGCTGGGTCGCCCGCCCGCGGTCGCTGAGACGGTGAGCGGATGACACGAGCACGAGTCGCCTCGTCAGCCCGGGGAAGTCGGCCGCGAGCTGGAGTGCGATGGTTCCGCCGGTGGAGATCCCCATGATGTCGACCGGTTCGTGGAACAGTGACGCGATGGTGCGGGCGTAGTCCGCGGCCAGGTCGGAGATCGATGTGCCGGGTTCGAGGTCGAATCGGCGATCGATGACGTAGACGACGCGGTCGCCGATGAAGTCGGCGATTCCTTTTCGTCGCATCCATTGCCTGACAAGCGCCGGAGATCCCGTGCGACCCGACAGGCCGGGGACGACGACCAGGGGCGCACCCCTCCCCTCATGGAAGTGAGGGAGTTCTCCGCCGGACATGAATTTATGCAAACACACGAATATTACGGGCAGGTCAACGCAGTGTATGGATCAGGTAAGAAGGTCGTGGGCAGTCAACGCTCGTCGGCTCCTCAACCCAGCCCCCGGCGCACAACTCATCCATAAAAAAAGGCCCTACTCCCCGTAGAAGCCGGGAAATAGGGCCAGTGGCTCCGACGGGCGTCGATCCCGTGACCTCTCGATTTTCAGTGATCCAGAGGGGGGTTTCACACAGTATACATATGGCCGACATCCTTCTGATCAGGTATTTCTCTGATTGATCGCAGTTGGTCGCAGTTGGTTTCC
>JANYGT010000258.1 GCA_025362355.1 Lacisediminihabitans sp.
CCTCGTCGTTGCCGAGGTAGCCGCGCATGATGTTCGGCCCCCGGCACAGCAGCTCGCCGGGTGCGCTCGTGCCCTCCTCAGGCACCTCGATCTCGTCGCCGGTCGCGGTGTCGATGAGTTTGCACTCGATGTTGGGCAGGGTGATGCCCACCGACCCGAGCGGGATGTCGTCGCGGTCCGCCGGGATCGTGTGCGAGACGGGGCTCATCTCGCTCATCCCGAAGCCCTGGCGCACGCGGCATCCGATGCGATCGGCGACGGCATGGCCGAGCGTGTCGTCGAAGGGCGCAGCACCGGAGACGATGAACTCCATGCTCGAGAGGTCGTACTGGTCGACGAGCGGATGTTTCGCCAGCGCCACCGCGATGGGCGGAGCGATGAACGCCCAGGTGATGCGGAAGTCCTGGATGATGCGCAGGAACTCCGTCAGGTCGAATCGCGGCATGGTCACGAGGCGAGCACGACTGCGGAACGCGAGGTTGAGCAGCACCGTCATGCCGTAGATGTGGAAGAACGGAAGCACCGCGAGCACCCGGTCATCCGGTTCGGCCGCGAGGAAGGCGAGGGATTGCGCGACATTCGCGACGAGGTTGCGATGGGTCAGGATGACGCCCTTAGGCCTTCCGGTCGTGCCGGACGAGTAGGGGAGCACCGCGATCTGCTCCGCCGGATCGAACCGCACCGCGGGTGCCGCTGCACCACCCGCCAGGAGGTCGGTGAGGGAGGGATGACCCTCCGCCCCGTCGATGACGATGAGGTGGTCATCCGCGATCCCCGCGATCGCGGCGGCCCGCTTCGCCTGCGGAAGCAACGGCGAGACGGTGAACAGTAGTTTCGCCTTCGAATCCTGCAACTGCGACGCGATCTCCTCGCCGGTGTAGAGCGCATTGATCGTCGTCGCGGTCGCTCCGGCGCGCAGGATGCCGTGGAAGACCGAGGCGAAGATCGGCACGTTCGGGGAGTGCAGCGCCACCACGTCACCGACCGCGATGCCGCGCTCCGCCAGCGCCCCGGCGACCGCATTGATCTGACCGATCAGCTGTCGATAGCTCGTCTCGGCACCGGAGGCACCGTCCGTGATCGCGACCCGGTCGAGGTCGACTTCTGCGATCGACCCGAACAGGTAGTCGTAGACACTGAGTTCGGGGATCTCGATATCGGGCAGCGGGCTTCTGAACACCATGGTGATCTCCTGTGATCGCGCATTGACAACGTGCTTGTTCGGGATGGTACTCGGCTGTGCGGCGGAACCGGCTACGCGCGGAAGGCCGAGATGAAAACGGCCGGCATCTTCGCCCACGACGGCTTGGCGGCGAATCCGGCAAGCAGGCGTCCGGTCTTCTTCGCGCTCCGGGCGCTGACGAACCACGGCGGCTTCGGGAAGAGCGCGAATTCGCCGTGCGCGAAGGACCGCGGGAACGGGCGGAACGGGCCGCGCACGATGGTGCGCTCCGTGTCATCAAGCAGGAAGGCGTTGTGCACGACACCGATTCCGCTCGAGACCGCCTCGAGGGTGTGGCCGGGGAACGCACCCCAGGGCGCACCGGAGGTGAGGAAGCCGACGCCGGTCCAGGCATTCACAGCGATGGTGCCGTAGTGCAGGCGCGCCAGGGCCTCCTCGAAACCGGCACCGAGTGCCTTGATCGCGTGCGGCTGGCCGAGGATGTTGGCTCCGAGCGTTCCCACGAACTCCGTGTTCGCGCTGTCGACGGCCGCGTCGAGGAAGGCCTGGCCGGTGCCGGGGAGCTCGATGACACCGAGCACGGGCGAGAAGTATTCGGTGGTGAGCATCGTCGAGGCGTCCTCGTCGGCGCGGATGTCGACGAGCAGCCGCATCCCGTTCGCCCCGAGCTTCTCCGCCTTCGGGTAGGAAGTGGATGCCTGGCCAACGCGCAGATCGCTGCCCGGGTACCACGGCGCGCGCGACGGTGCCTCCGCTATCGCCTCGCGCAGCTGCTGCAAAAACTCTTCCTTCTGTGGCCAGTCCTTGCTCATCACGACGATCTGGCCGGCGATGCAGTTGTAGCCGCCGTTGTGCAGGCGCTGGGTTGCGACATGCTGGGCCTGGAACTTCAGGTCGGCCTTCGACCAGCGGCCGGGCATCACGATGACGGGGGCGACCCCGCCGAGCTCGCTGGTGATCGGCTTGTCGAGCAGCGGGGTGTTCGCGGCCTTCCGCTGGCGACCGGCGTCCCCGGCGCCCCAGACAACGACGTCGTGGGTGGCTGCGCTTCCGGTGATGTGCACGTGGGAGATCGCGGGGTTGTGGGCGAGGTATCCGCCGACGTCTCCACCGCCGATGACGACGCGGAGCAGGCCGAGTTCGATGAGCGGCTTGAATGCGGCGGTGTAGGCGGCGAGCATCCCGTCCATCACCGGATTCAGCTTCAGCAGCGACACCCGGTTGTGGGCGATGAGTTCGTAGAGCACATCGAGCGGCGGGATCGACGTGATGTTGCCGGCGCCGAGCACGAGACCGACGCCATCCGTCTCCTTCGGGCGGCGCGCGCCGAGGCCGGCGTTCGAACGGACCTCGTTCGCGCTCAGACCGGGCTTCATCCAGACCTCGGCGGTGAAGCCGTGAAGCAGCAGCGCCTCGTAGGCATTCGCGGGAAGCACCGGAACGGTGACCCGGCCGCCGGGCGCGGTGCCGAGCTTCGCCTTCGCGATGGGGCTCTCGCCGGCCGCGACCGCGGAGAGGGAATGCTGCAGCGCGAGCAGCGAGGAGAGCACGATGTACGGCCCCGAGATCCACTCTTCGCCGACCAGCTGCGAGTCAGGATCGAGGTTCTTGGCTTTCACGGCGGCATCGACCCACTGCTCTGCCGCGCGGGCGACGGAGGCGTGCGTGCGGCCGAGGAGCTTGATGCGGGCGGGAAGTGCCATCTGAGCCCAGGTCTTCTCGCCGGCTGCGAGCTCGGCGATCACGGCATCCAGCTCTCGCGCGTTCTTCGGATCCTCGACATTGCCGGATGTCGGTACCGGCTCCGACAGATGTGCGGGCGCCGTCGATCCGGAATTCATCTTGGCTGGCTCGGTTGTCGTCATCACAATCTCCCTTGATCGCTTACGTTGTTCTGTGGCACAGTGACCGGCGGCACAGTCATAGCCGACGCCCGGTGAGCTCTACGTCAAGTATCGACGAAGCCGGCGGCGGATGCGATGGGCGGTCGCTGCGACTTCGCTGTGCACGATTGTGCGGATGCACAAGCCCGGGCCCCCTCGCCGCCGCCGATGGCCACCGCTGCTTTCCGCGACCACCGCTGCTTTCCGCGACCACCGCGGTGTTCGAACACAGCGGTGGTGGCCAGACCGCGCGGTGGTTGTAGCGGCACCGCCCGTCGGGTGCCCCGCTGGCTTTCGTCACGGTCGATCCGACTCTCAGCGCATTGTCAGGAGAGGCCAAGATCAATAGGATCGAGGCCATGGCCGCCTACATCCTCCCGTTGCTCATCTTCGGGCTGGTGTTGGCGTCGCTCATCGACATCATCACCCGCCCCGAGGGCAGCATCCAGCACCTGCCGAAAATCGTGTGGATACTGCTCGTGGTGATACTTCCCGTCATCGGCGGCATTCTCTGGTTCACCATCGGTCGCAGCTATCAGCCGGCCGGTGGCAACGCGGGCGGCCGTTATGCGGAACCGTTCCACCGGGGTGAGCCGGCGGCGCTTCACGCGAAGCTGACGGACGCGCGGGTGAGCACCACGGAACAGGAGCTCAGAGACCTCGACCGGGAGATCGAACTCTACGAGAAGTACGCGCGGCTCAAAAAACTGCAGGCCGAGAACGGAGACGTAACCCCCGTCGGCTGATCCGCAGCATTCGGCCATCTGGGTCGCTCACGTCGGCGGCCCCGCGTCGTCGTCGTGCCCGGGCGCGGGTGACGCGGGCTGCGCGACGCAGGCCGTCAGCTGCCGGGCTTCTCGAGCTCCCCGGTGGTGTACTGGGCGCGACCGAAGCCGAAGGACCAGTCGGCCGGACTGTTCTCGACGAAGCCGACGATGAGATCCGATCCGGCGACGCCGACGTCTTCCAGATTATGTGCGAGGGCGGCGAAGAACTCCTGCTTCGCCTCGGTCGACCGTCCGGCCTGCGTGAAGATCTGGATGATCACCAGCAGGGCGGATCGGTCGATGCCGAGCCCGACGTCCAGGGCGATCATCCGGCCGGCCGGGTGCTCCGTGATGATCTGGAAACGGTCCCGTTCCGGGAGTTCGTAGACGTCGACGAGCGTCTTCTGCAGTGCGTCCCCGATGGCTGTGATCTGGGATCCGTCGCGACCTTCGACGAGATCGATTCGAACGAGTGGCATGGATGTCCCCTGACGGTTGAGCGGAATTGGCCGGTAGCGCTGATGATGGTAGCCCAACCTCGGCGGGCGGCCACCCCTGCCGTGACGAGTGGTGAGGTGCATGTTCTGGCGGTTGTGGCGCGGGCAGGGGTGTCCCGGCGGATGGCGAGAGGGCGGGGTGCCCGAACGTACGAGCGCCCGCCCCTACGGCACGAGGCTCGCGAACACGATGCGGTTGTCGAGGTAGTGGCCGGTCGCATTGTTGAAGATGCCGTCACAGGTGATGACGCGCAGCTGGGCGGTCGGGGTAGGGCCGTAGACGACGGCGGTGGGGAAGGCGTTCTTCGGCGCCTCGGTGGTCGAGTCGACGATGAACTTCTTGACCGCACCGTTCGACAGCGTGACGAGGATCAGGTCGCCCTGCTTCAGCTCGCTGAGGTGCAGGAAGACGCCGGGGGCTGTTCGCGAGTCGACGTGTCCGTCGATCACCGCCGGCCCGATATCGCCGGGGACGACGCCATCGGTGTACCAGCCCGCAAGGTCGAAGTCGGCCGGAGCCTGCAACTGGTTGGTTCCGGGGATCAGGCTCAGCGACACGAGCTCGGAGTCGACCCCGATCGCCGGGATCTGCACGCGGGTCGCCGTCGCATCGGTGCGGGTCGTGCCCGCCCCGGCCGTCGGATCCTGCAGCTTCCCGGCCGATCCGGGTGCCGCCGTCGGGGTAGATCTGACGGCAGCCGGTTTCGCGGACGGCACATGGGTGGCGGCGATCGTCACGCCGCCGACGACGAGAGCAGCGGCAACGGCAGCTCCGATGATGGCGATCCGTGGGTGGGCGATTTTCAACATTGTCAGTTCTCCGTGACAGGCGCGCAGCCGCCGAGGGCGCGCGTCTCGAGCATGAGCGGGGCGAGGGCCGCCCAGGCGCTTCCGTAATAGGTGGGGGTGGAGCCGATGAGTTCGGCGGATGCGGCGAGCTGACTCTTCGCGCCGTCGAAGTCACCGGCTGCGGCAGCGGCGGCGGCGGCAGCGCCATTCGCCACCGGACTGCGGATGCTGCCGAGCTGCCCGCCTCCGAGGTCGAGCGGCAGCGTCTGGCTCTTGGACAGGGTCGTGGCGAGCCCGGCTGCGAGAGCCCGGTCGCTCGACGTGCACGATTCCGCAGAGCGGAGGGCGAGGCGTGCGGCATCGAAGCTGTACCGCACCCCGACGCTCGGGTCGCCCGGTGGGGCGCTCGGGTGCACCGTTCCATCCATCGCGACCTGTGCCCAGTCGGGCGGGAGGGAGGCGGAGCGCAGCAGGCTCTTCGAGACGGCGGCCGAACCCTTCGCGAGCTCTGCCCAGCGCGGGTCTTTGCTGCTCGTGCCGAGCACGGAGTACGAGACCGGCGACGAGTAGGAGGGGTTGTACATGTAGGGCTGGGATGCCGCGGCCCACGTGCCGGGGAGGAGGATCCGCCCGACGCGTGTCGACACGGTCAACTGGTCGAGGATGTGCGTGCCGAGCGTGTTGCCGGCCGATGTGAGTGACGGATCGTCGAACGCCGCACCGGCGAGCACGAGCGCGCGCGCGGTGTCGAGGTCGGCGTCGGTAGCCGGTTGGTCATCCACGATCTTCCCTTTGTCGAAGCGCCAGGCGAGCAGTCCGTCACCCTGCAGGAGGTTTTTCCTCGTCCAGGCCCAGATCGAGTCGAAACTCGTTCTGTCGCCGATCCCGAGTGAGATGAGCATCCCGCAGGCCTGCCCCTCGCTCACGGTGTCATTGCCCTGGTCGTGACGGATGACCCGGCCGCCGGTGACGTAGTCACCGAGGAACGCCCTGCCGAGCTGATTGGTCGTCGTTGCGGGATGTGGCGCGACTTTCGTCGAGGGTTCCGCTGCCGAGTCACTGGCCGTCGTGCCTCGAAAGCCCCCCGTCGAGGCGACCGCGACTGCGGCCACCCCGGCGAGAGCCACGAGGGTCACGATGGCCAGCGCCATCCAGCGGAGCAGCGTCATCCGTGTGTTCCGACCGCAGCCGGGTCATTGGTCGCAGCCCAGCCGCCGCCGGTGTTGATTCCTCCCACCGGGTCGCTTCCGACGCTCGAGCTGTCGAGCACCGGCTTGATGGTCAGGCCGCCCTTGGCGTTGTCGAGAACGAAGAGCGTGTTGACGGTGCCCTTCGCCAGCTGAAGCGCCGTCGCATCCGTCATCGACTTGCTGCTCAGGTTGAGCACCCAGCTTCCGGCCGGAACGTCGGCATAGCTGGTGGATGCGCCGCTCATCGCGTCGGCGGCGATGAGGATGCCGGTCGTGGTCTCGACGCTGACCGAGTTGGTGGTGGTCGACGCCTGGATGAGACGGATGCGCGCGGATCCGCTGGTCGGCGCGGCGAGATCGTCCTGGAAGACCTTGGTGCTCAGCATCTTGTTCTTTCCGAACGCAGCGACCGTCACGGACTTGCCCTGCACGATCTTGATGGATGCCGTCACCATCGGCTTGGTGGCAGAGTCGGCGTTCGCGGGGTACATGGAGATGACGTAGGTGCCGGACGGCAGGTGCATGTAGGCGGAGACCGATCCGTAGGCGACGTTGTCGAGCTGGATGGTCTCGGTCCCGCCGGAAAGGGCGGTCACCTTCACGTTGACCGCCGTGGTGTCCGGCGAGAGATGGGCTATGCG
This sequence comes from Lacisediminihabitans sp., assembly GCA_025362355.1. Lineage (GTDB taxonomy): Bacteria > Actinomycetota > Actinomycetes > Actinomycetales > Microbacteriaceae > Lacisediminihabitans. Next base: position 6,951 of record JANYGT010000258.1, read on the forward strand.
AAGCCAGCCGTCGGTGGCCGTCGCCGCGGGCAGGATCGGCGCCGCCGCTGCCGGCGCGACAGCGGAGCTCGAGGCCGAATCGACCGTCGTCATCGACGGCGTGGTGTTAGCTCCTGCCGCCGCTTTCGCCGGGCTGGTGGAACTCGCGCTCGACCCGGTCTTCGCCGTGGTGGTCGGCACGGCGTTGGCCGACACGAGACCGACGCCGAGGCAGACGGCCGCGACCGTCGCGACAGCCGCGGACCCCGCGACGACGCGAGCGCGGGTGCTGCCGAACCGGGATTTCCGGGGCACGTTCTCTCCGGAGCGGGGGGACTCTGTCGTTGTGTTCATTGTGACCTCCAGGGTGGTCGGTTCGGGTGTTTCTGGTGTGGTTGGGATGGAACTGCTCACTGGGTGATGGCGTCGGGTGCGGTGACGGAGAACGTGAGCGTGACGCCGTCGGGGGTGGGGGTGACCTTCTCGGGCGCGAGGCGACCGCCGAGTGAGGAGATGAGGGATCGTGCGGCTGAGGTCAGCCTGCCGTTCGACACCATCGGCTGACCGTTGACCGACGCGATGACGACCTGCCGGAATGACAACCCCTCCTCACCGGGCACGATGGGAAGGTCCGCGACCGAGACGGCGCCGTTCGAGGCGAGTTCGCCGAGGGAGATGGTGATCCGCTGGTCGACCTGTCCCGCGTCGAAGCGTTTGAGGTTAGCGGTGGAGATCATCAGGCGTGAATTCCGGGTCAGCTGATTTCCGGAATCGGCTCTCGCCGCCTCCGCCGCAGCCTCGGCCCTCATTGCCGCTGCGGCACCATTCGGTTCGATCTTTCGCACCTCGACGCGTTGATCGCCCGTTCCGAAGCTCGCGACGATCGTGGAACTCGCGATGGCGCTGTCGGCCGATGCGGCGTTCGGCGACGAGGTCATCGACTTCGTCGTGATCACGTAGTCCGAATCGCGCCAGGAGTTGGGGTTCTGCTTCTCGATCGCCGTGTCGCTGTCGAGCTTGTAGAACCAGATCACATTGTCTCGGGCGAACCCCGACCTCACTAGGTCGACCCACATCGAGTCGTCGACGATCAGCCGCGAGTCTTTCGGGATGTTCGTCTCGACCCACGATTCAGCCTGTCGGGAGGCCGAGTCCAGGTCGGCGAGCCAGAATCCTCGCAACTGGGCACCCCACAGCGGCACCGTGATGACGACCGCGGCCGTCATCGCGCCGATCCAGAGCAGGTTCGGAGCCTTTCGGAAGCCGCTGCGACCGCGCATCCGTCGGACGGCGACCTCGCTCACCCCGGCGATCACGAGGGAGGCGAGCGGAAGCAGCATGATCACATAGGGCACCGGAAGGTATCCGCCCGGGCGGAACATGATCGCGATCAGAACCAGCAGCGCGAGTGCGAACGGGCGGGTCCGGCGCACGAAGATCCCCGCAGCGGCGGCGAGCGGGGCCACGACGACAAGCACCGGGTCGAGCTGGAACCACTCGTCGATCGTCTTCCGGGAGAGGCTGTCGGGCGCGAAGATCGATCCGCTCGACGAGCGGGCACCGAGCTGGAATCGAACCCCGCCGATGAGGCTCGTGTGATTCGGTCCGGGGAACAGCTCTCCCTTGACGAGCGCCAGCAGCAGATAGCTTCCGCCGATGAGAACCAGGATGGAGCCGGCGACCGACAGCGTGTACCGCCGAGTCTCCGGGCGGGCGTTCTTCCACATCAGCCAGGCGACCAGCGGCAGGGCGAGGAGGTAGGTCTCCTTGCTGAGCACCGCGATCCCGAGGGCGGCAGCCGCCCCCGCGAATCCGATCAACTGGCGCTTGCGCGTCGACGCGAGGAGCAGCGAGGAGAGCAGCCACGGCGTCGCAACGTTGTCGAGGTAGACGGTGCGGTGAAACTGCAGTGCGAGGGGCGACACCGCGAAGATCACGGTCGCGACTGTGGCGGCTGCACGCCCGATGCCGATCCGACGGGCGAGGAACCAGAGCAGCGCGACACTGACCAGCGCGGCGACCACCATCGCCTCGCGGGCGGCGACGACCGAGATCGAATATCGCTGGAATCCGCCGGTGAGGCCTTCCCAGGCCGCGATCTGAAGCCATCCGAGCGGTGGGTGGTCGTACCAGTAGGTGTAATGCGTCAGCTGTCCGAGGTTCAGCAACGACCATGCCTGTGCCGTGTACGTTCCCTCGTCGTCGATTCTCGCGGGGGAGCCGCCGAGGTTGATCGCCTGCACGAGGCCGGTGACAACAAGGATGGGGGCCAGCCAGACGATGGTGCGCCGGTGCCGGCGCACCCACAGGGTGACCCGGCGCTCGCTCGAGCGCCGCGGCTCGAGGGGGGTACCGGGAATGCGGGTCGGCGGTCCGTTTCCACGAAGTCCGGATGGGTGTTCGACGAGCGCGGTCACCGCGCCACCCCCGCGGTCGAGAGCTCCTGGGCGCGCAGGTCGCGGTGGACGCCGAGGTGCTCGGTCTTCTCCCAGGAGTGATCGCCCCGGAGATTTCGGGCGACAGAGCGCACCGCCGCCGCCGCGAGGAAGATCTGGTACGGGAACGTGCCGAGCACGAGTCGCACGTAGTCGCGCACGCGCACCTTCTGCGAGTACAGGCGCCCGAATTCGGTGATTCCGGCGATCTCGACGGCCAGCGTCACCACGGTCGGCGCAAGCGGGATGAACGTGATCAGGGCGATGACGGTCGGCACCTTGACCAGGAAGATCAGCGTGAGCGAGATCGGGATGAGAATTCCGGTCGCCGCCTGGAGAAACGGCATCGAGAGGAGATAGCGGGCGAACAGCCGCTGCCGCAGGTCAGGGAGCTTGTGCCACTCGCCCTTGCCGAGCACCTGGAGGAAGCCCTGATTCCAGCGTGTGCGCTGTTTGTAGAGTGAGGTCAACGACCCGGGTGTCTCCTCGCGGGTGACCACTTCCGGGCTGTATGCGACGACGACCTTGGCGCCCGCACTCGAGAGGCGCACACCGAGTTCGCAGTCTTCCGCGAGGCATTCCGCGTCCCATCCCTCAGACCAGTCGAGCCACTCGCGGCGCACGAAGACGGTGTTCCCCCCGAGCGGGATGAAGCGCGAGCCGGCGTGGAAATGCAGTCTCGAACGGAACCAGAAGTAGTACTCGAGCACGTTGCGGAGTGACCACCAGCTGGTCTGGAAGTTCATCAGCTGAACGCCGCCCTGCACGACATCCGCGCCCGACTCGGTGAAGCGCGAGTCGACAAGACTGAGCAGGCGGGGGTGCACGTCGTCTTCGGCATCGAAAACGCCGACGACGTCGCCGGTGGCGACCGTCAGGGCGAGGTTGAGCGCCTTCGGCTTGTTCTTCGGTGTGCTGTCATCGACGATGACCCTGATGAGCTGCGGATGACGCGCGGCGGCCGCACGGGCGACCGCCTCGGTTCCCGGGTCGTCGTGTCCGACGATCGCGATGATGTCGAAATTCGGATGATCCTGGGTGGCGAGCTTGTCGAGCGTCTGGCCCATCACCTCCTCCTCGTGCCGTCCGGGAACGAGCAGCGTGAACGAGAGCTCTGCGGCGCGCGGGTTGGTCGAGAATCCCGTGTTCTGAAGGTGGCCGGTCGAGCGCCAGGCGTGGAGCATCCAGGCGAGTGTGGTGATGGCCACGGCGGTCAGGCCGATGGTCAGCAGTACGAGGGCCGAGTAGCCGATCCACTCGGGCAGCGTCCAGTGCGCGAAGAAGAGGTCGTTCGACGACGTGACCGTCGGGACGACCCCGCGGTTGGGGACGACCTCGTCGGGCACCTGTGGCGCCGGCGTGACGAGGGGTCCGGGGGAATCGAGCGTCACTGCGGCAGAGAAATCGGCAAGGAGGTTCATCGGGGTGGCTCCAACTGCTCGGGTCGAGACGGTTACCGGGTGGAGTCGACCTGTCGTTGTCGCGTTTCGATGTCTCCGATGGGTGTGGTTACTTCGGGGGAGTGGTTATCGGGCATAGGGGTGTTTCGGAGACCCCTGAACGGGGGGTTTGGGGTGGATTTCGACTATGGGGCAACACTCAGGTTGTGGAAACCCGGGCGAAATCCGAGTGCTCGATCAGCCCCCGGGCCAGAGGTTGACGCTTCGTCGGTGATGATTGTGACGCCGCACAATCGGCGGTACAGTCCGACTATGTCGATCGATGAAGCGCGACCGCTCACCCTGGTGCCCGACAGGGCCGGATCCGAATTCTTCCTCGATCTGGTCGATTCGGTCGACGCCCTCAGCGATGGGGTTGTCGAGCAGATACTGGTCGGGGAGAACGAGTACGCGGAGAACCCGATGTCGCGGGAAATGCTCTACGACATCGTGCGGGAGAATATCGCGGCACTCCTCGCGACCCTCGCTGGAAGTACGACCTCGCTCGAGGCACCGCGTCGAGCCGGTCGGGTGAAGGCCGAGCACGGCATCCCGATGGCTAGCCTTCTGCACGCTTATCGTCTCGCCGGACTACAACTGTGGAACGAGATGATGTCGCGGGCCGTCGGTGCGGATCGCGCGGAGATGCTGCTGCGGCTCTCCTCGGATGTCTGGGGCATCATCGACCGCTTCTCCGGGGAGGCGGCGGAGTCATACCGGGCCTGGGTCGACGAGCGGGATCGCCGGGACGAGCAGGCGCGCAGCGTGATGCTGTTGAGTCTGCTCGACGGAAGTGCGACCCCCGGGGAGGTCGGCAGACTGCTGCGAGCCCTCGGGCTTCCGGAGCACGGCACCTACGTCGTGGTGGCGGCCGAGCGCAGCAGCAGCGGCGAAGATCCGGTACCGATGGTGCCCGCCGCCCTCCGCGACCACGGCATCGCGTCGGCGTGGACGGCCTGGAAAGGCGAGTACGTCGGACTCCTCGGTCGCGCCGGTCGCATCGAGGTGGAGGTGGCGGCGTCTGCACTCGCCTCGGCGGCGACATCCCGTGTCGGGGTGAGCCGCATCTTCACTGAGCTCTCGGTCGCACCTCGTGCCGTGGCACAAGCACGAATGTCGATCGAGTGCGGCGGGTCACCCGGCGGCAGCGTGCACCTTTACGGATCGGCTCCCGTTGATCTGTTGCTCGTCGCTCAGCCGGGCTACGGGATGGAGCTCAGAAACGCGGTCTTCGGCCGAATGCTCGCCGACTCCGTTCACGACGGCGAGGTCCTGCT
>JANYGT010000295.1 GCA_025362355.1 Lacisediminihabitans sp.
TTTGATTGACTCGCTCGCGAACTCTCTACGTCACCGATCTTGATCGCACGCTGCTCACGTCCGCCAGCTCTGTCAGCGAGGCCTCGGTCACGATGCTGAATGCGGCGCTCGAAGCCGGCGCACTGTTCACCTACGCGACCGGTCGCGGTTCGTGCAGCGTTGGAGCAATCGGGGTTGGATCATGGGCCGATTAGCGTTCACGACAAGATGCGCTCGTTGCGGATGGAGCCGGTGCCGGCGGTCTCGTCGTTGGCGCGGATCTTCCGTGACGCCGGGGTTGCCCGGTTGGAGCCGAAGAAGAAACCGAGGGCGTCGTATCGTCGATTTGTTTATCCGGCGCCGAACGCGTGCTGGCAGCTGGATGGAACCGAATATGTTCTGACCGGGGGTCGCAAATGTGTGATCTTCCAACTCATCGACGATCACTCTCGCCTGGCCGTTGCGACCCATGTTGCCTGGGGTGAAACCTCGGCCGGGGCGATCGCGGTCGTCTCGAAAGGGATCGCCGCGCACGGTGTTCCGCAGCGATTACTGAGCGATAACGGGGCGGCGCTGAACCCATCCCGCCGCGGCGTGCTGGGCCAGCTGGTCGCCTATGTCACCTCGCTTGGGGTGGAGCCGATCACCGGCAAACCCTATAAGCCGACCACGCAGGGCAAGAACGAACGCTTCCACCAGACCCTGTTCCGATTCCTCGACAAGCAGCCCCTCGCCGAGACTCTCGAGCAGCTGCAGGAGCAGATCGACCGGTTCGATGAGATCTATAACAACGATCGACCGCACCAGGGGCTGCCCGGGCGGATCACCCCGCAGCGGGCGTGGGATGCGACGCCGAAGGTCGAGCCTCCTCGCCCGACGCCCAGGCCTGCGCAGCCCCTGCCTGACGGTGTTCGGATGACGCGTGTTCGAGACAACGGGACCGTCTCCCTGCGTGGGATCCGTTTCCATGTCAGCCGCACCCTGTTCGGCACCCTCGCCTACCTCATCGAAACCGAAGCGTCGCTGCTCGTGTTTGACGACCAGGGCACCCTACTCATCGAGCACCCATGGCCGGATCCCGGAACCAAATACGTCGGCAGCGGTCGACCGAAAGGACCACGAGGACCACGCAAAACTTCCCGAGTGTTACCGATGTCCTGAGACATGAAGTGTCACCTATGTCCTGAGGCAGAACTGTCACCTATGTCCTGAGACATCACACATCACAACAACGATGGAGGTAACTTGCTTGCCCACTCTTTGCCCACACTTGTAGGCAAACGAGGCAGACCATAGACAGTCGTATTCATTCGAAACAGCTGATTTTCCGGGGATTTTGGCTAGTAACCGTATGCTCGTCGTGTTGCTTTTAGGGTTCAAATCCCACCGGTTCCGCCATTGAAGTGCTGGTCATGCGCCTGCCTGTGCCGTCTAAGTTTTCGAAACCCCTCCTGGGAGCGGCCGTTGACCTTGTGCCGGCGAACAGTCTGAAGCCGGAGTTGGCCGAACGCGTACCGGTGGAGGCGATCTCGCAGTGAGTCGCGCGCTCGCGACATCCACTTCCACTTTTTCCAACCACCTCCCCGTGCGCACAGGTACGTGGTTGGAAAGTAGGTAGCTGGTAAGGCAGGGGCGCGGACTATTGCGGCCGCACCTCGATGTGCGGCGACGCCCAGGCAGCCCGCTCCGCGAGCGACTCGGGCATATCCAGGCTTGGCGGGTGCCGGACGCCACCGGCTTCGAACCACTCGCGCAGGTGAGGCTAATCGCGCGCTGGTGGAGAGGATGGTGAATTGACCCTGCTGCTTCGATCTGGCAGGATTACTTTCCGAACGATCGGTAACTAATCCCAACGGAGGGCTCGTGCACGATGGCTGAGGCGGTTTTCGCCACCCAATCGCCCATTGTCATCCGGCGCCTCGGTCTTCAGCCTGCGCGGGTGCTCGCCGACCGTGGCGGCAGCACGCTGAACGTCGAGAGAGTTCGATGAGCTCGACGATCGTGGTCACTCGCACCGGCGATCGCATCGTCGTGCGGCTCGATCGTCCCGAGGTGCGCAACGCCATCAACCAGCAGATGGTGGATGAACTGCACGGGGTGTGCGCGGAGCTCGAAGCCGAGCCGCGCATCCTGATCATCATCGGCACAGACGGCGTCTTCGCATCGGGCGCCGACATCGTGGAGCTTCGAGATCGCGGTGCTGCGGACGCCCTCAAAGGCATCAACACGATGCTGTTCATCCGCATCGCGGACCTGCCGATGCCTGTCATCGCGGCGATCGACGGTTACGCCCTCGGCGGCGGAGCCGAACTCGCCTACGCCGCCGACTTCCGGATCGGCACGCCTCGGTTGAAGATCGGCAATCCCGAAACGGCGCTCGGTATCGTCGCGCCGGCCGGCGCCCTGTGGCGACTCCGCGAGCTCGTCGGCGAACCACTCGCGAAAGAGATACTGATCGCCGGCCGGGTGCTCGGGGCAGACGAAGCGCTCGCCGCACACCTCGTGACCAGGCTCAGCGAACCGGACGGACTGCTCGCGGCCGCGCACGAGCTCGCTGACCAGATCGCAGCGAAAGACCCGCTGGCCACCCGCTACACGAAGGCGCTCATGACCGTTCCGCGTGGGCGGCATCCCGTCGACGACCTCGACGCGCAGGCCGTGCTGTTCGAATCGAGCGAGAAGAGCCGCAGAATGACCGAGTTCCTCGAGCGGAGAAAGAAGTGAGTTCGGTTCCCGCCACCGTCGGCGTGCTGGGTGGCGGTCGGATGGGCGCCGGCATCGCTCACGCTTTCGTGGTGGCCGGCGCAACGGTGGCAATGGTCGAGCGCGATGACGAGCAGGCTGCGGCCGCACTCGAGCGCGTGGCGTCGGCCCTCCGCGCAAGTGTGGAACGCGGCACCGTCGACTCCTCCGTAGAACTCCTCACGTCGCGCATCAGCTCGGGCACCGATGACGCCCTGTTCGATGGATGTGACCTGGTGGTCGAGGCGGTACCCGAGCAGCACGACCTCAAGGTCGCATCCCTCGCCCGTATCGAGCGACGTGTGGGGTCAAGCGCCGTCATCGCGAGCAACACGTCGTCGATGTCGATCGATACGCTCGCCGCGACGATGACGAACCCGGCCCGCTTCCTCGGGCTGCACTTCTTCAACCCGGTTCCGGCATCCGAACTCGTGGAGATCGTCACCGGTTCGGCGACGTCTCCGGTGATCGTCGAGAGTGCAGAGGGCTGGGTGGCGGCCCTCGGCAAGACGCCGATCACCGTGCGCGATTCGCCCGGATTCGCCTCTTCCCGGCTCGGCGTCGTGATCGGCCTCGAAGCGATCCGCATGCTCGAGGAGGGCGTCGCATCCGCCGCGGACATCGATGCAGCGATGGTGCTCGGCTACAGGTTTCCGGTTGGTCCGCTTCGCCTCACCGACATCGTCGGCCTCGACGTGCGGCTGGGTATCGCGGACTACCTCCACGAGCACTTGGGGGATCGCTTCGCCGCACCACGGTTGCTGCGCGAGAAGGTCGCCGCAGGCGAGTTGGGGCGCAAGACCGGTCGCGGATTCTTCAGCTGGCCACACGAATGAATGCACGAGGAGAAGCAATGCCCGAGATCCTGCCGAGCTATGTGAAGGGCGCCTGGTGGGCACCCGGGTCGGATGACTCCGCAACGATCGTGCGGGACGCCTCCACCGGCGAGATGGTCACCAGGGTCAGCACGAAGGGCCTCGACCTTGCCGGAGCGCTCCACTTCGCGCGCACGGTCGGCCAGCAGTCGCTCGGCGCGCTCACCTTCCATCAGAGGGCGCTCATCCTGAAGGAGCTCGGCCAGGCTCTCACCGCCCGCAAGGAGGAGCTCTACGCCCTCTCGAGCCTCACCGGGGCGACGAAGCTCGACTCGATGGTGGACATCGATGGCGGTATCGGCGTGCTGTTCACCTACTCGTCGAAGGGTCGGCGCGAACTCCCGAACACCCGGGTTTCTGTGGATGGACCCGCCGAGTCCCTCGCGAAAGACGGCTCCTTTCTCGGCCGCCACATCTACTCGCGCCTTCCCGGGGTCGCCGTGCAGATCAACGCGTTCAACTTTCCCGTCTGGGGTTCGCTCGAGAAGTTCGCGCCCGCGTTCCTGGCCGGTGTGCCCTCGCTCGTGAAGCCGGCAACCCCCACCGGCTATCTCGCCGAGGCTTTCGTGCGCGTGCTGGTCGACTCCGGCGCACTCCCGGAGGGTTCGCTCCAGCTTGTCTCGGGAGCAGTGCCCGATCTGTTCGAGCAGCTCTCGCTCGGCGACCTGGTCGGATTCACCGGCTCGGCCTCGACGGCGGAGCGTCTGCGCTCGCACGAGTCGGTGCGCACGGGAGGCGTGCGTTTCACCAGTGAGACGGACTCGATCAACGCGTCCGTGCTCGGGCGGGATGCCGCTGTCGGCACCCCCGAGTTCGATGCATTCGTGAAGAGTGTCGTCACCGAGATGACGGTCAAGGCCGGCCAGAAGTGCACGAGCATCCGTCGGGTCATCGTTCCGCGATCATCGATCGACGACGTGACCGGCGCGATCTCGCACCGCATCACGGAGCGGATCGTCATCGGCGATCCCCGTGCGGTGGGCGTGACGATGGGTCCGCTCGCCTCGATCGAACAGCGAACCGAGGTGCTGAGCCAGGTCGGCAGGCTGGTGGCCGCCGGCGGACGGATCGTGGTCGGGTCGACCAATGCGCCCGCCGCCGTGCACGAGGACGGTTCGGTATCGGTCGAGGCCGACGGCGCATTCACGGCACCGGTTCTGCTGCGCTTCGACGATCCGACAACCGCCGCCGTGCACGAGGTGGAGGCCTTCGGTCCGGTCGCCAGCCTGCTCGCCTACGACACGATCGCGGAGGCCGTCGACCTCGTCCGTCGCGGGGGCGGCTCTCTGGTCACGAGCATCGCGACCCACGATCCCGCTGAGGTCGTCGAACTGGTGTCCGGCATCTCGGCCTGGAACGGGCGTGTGCTCGTACTTGATCGAGATGACGCGAAGAGTTCGACGGGACATGGGTCTCCGGTGCCGCATCTCGTGCACGGAGGGCCGGGACGGGCCGGCGGCGGAGAAGAGCTCGGCGGCATCCGTTCCGTGCTCCATCACATGCAGCGCACCGCCATCCAGGGGTCGCCGCAGATGCTGACGGCGATCACGGGCATTTGGCACCCGGGCGCGTCCACGTCGGTCGAGGGACGGCATCCGTTCCGCAAGACGCTCGAAGAGCTCGCACTCGGCGACAGCGTGGTGTCGGAAAGCCGGGAGATCACGCTGGCCGACATCGAACACTTCGCGGAATTCACCGGCGACACTTTTTACGCGCACATGGACGAGGAGGCCGCTGCGGCAAACCCGTTCTTCCCTGGTCGCGTGGCACACGGATATCTGCTCGTGTCGTGGGCCGCCGGACTCTTCGTCGACCCTGCGCCCGGGCCGGTGCTCGCGAACTACGGGCTTGAGCATCTCAGGTTCGTCACTCCGGCGTCACCGGGCGACAGCATCCGGGTGGTTCTCACTGCGAAGCAGATCACGCCGCGGGCGACCGAGGAGTACGGCGAGGTGTGCTGGGACTCCGTGATCGTGAACCAGAACGATGAGGTCGTGGCGACCTACGACGTGCTGACCCTCGTCGCCAAGTCGTCTTACGAGGCCGAAAGACCGTTGAGCGCCATGGCGAGCACGTCGTCCGCGAGTTGATCGGCTGACTCCGTCCCGTCGGGGCGGTACCACTCCACGATCGAGTTGATCATTCCGAAGAGAAGACGAGTCACGACGGCGGGCTCGATGTCGGACCGCACTGTTCCAGAGTCGCGGGCATCGACCACGAGCGCGGTGACAGCACGGTCGAACTCGCGTCGGCGACGAAGCGCCTCGCGTTCGATGTCGGTGTTGCCGCGCACCCGCAGCAGCAGCGTGACGTACGGCAAACGGGCGACCAGCACATGCACGGCTCCCCGCAGCACGAAGGCGAGGCGTTTCTCGGCGGTGCCGTCCCGAGCTCCCTGCTCGAGCAGCACGCCCTCCAGCCCGTTCAGCGCCTCGTCGAGCGCCGCGCGCAGCATCTCCGCCTTCGCCGGGTAGTGGTGATAGATGGCCGCTTTGCTGAGACCGAGTCGGGACGACAGCATCCCCATCGACGTGGCGTCGTAGCCGTGCTCGATGAACGCCGAAACGGCAACATCGAGCACTGCCTGCCGGTCGAAACCCGGTCGGCCCTTCTTGGGCGCTGGTGCCGCATCCGTCTCAGCCATCATCGCCCAGTCTGCCATCATCGCTTCGCCCGATGGACGGGTCGAGGTCACGACCGAAGGTCGTAGAGACGCTTGAGCTTCCCCTCGCTTCGCGGAAGTGATCCGTTCTCCACCACGATCACGCCCACCGTCGATCCGATCGTGATCTTAATTCGTTCGACGAGTGTCGCCACGCCAAGGTCGACCTCGGCTGCCATCGCATCGGGGTGGGCCTCGATGCGAATCGTCAACTCGTCCATGCGGGCCGGGCGGGCGAGTTCCAGGACGAAATGCGACGACAGCGCGCCAATGCCCAAAACGATCTCCTCGATCTGGGTGGGGAACAGGTTGACCCCCCTCAGGATGATCATGTCGTCGGTTCGTCCGGTGATCTTCGCCATGCGACGCATCGAGGGACGTGCCGAGCCCGGCAGGAGCGTGCTCAAGTCACCCGTGCGATACCGCAGAACGGGAAACGCCTGCTTGGCCAGCGAGGTGAACACCAGCTCGCCCTCTGATCCGTCGGCGAGAGAGGCGCCGGTCGCGCTGTCGATGATCTGCGGGAGGAAGTGATCTTCCCAGATGTGCGGACCGTCCTTGGTCTCGATGCACTCGTTGGCGACACCGGGACCCATCACCTCGCTGAGCCCGTAGATGTCGAGAGCATCGATGTCGAGGCGCTGCTCTATCTCCAGGCGCATGCTGTTCGTCCATGGCTCGGCACCCAGCACGCCGCCGCGCAGGCTCGTGCTCCGGGGGTCGATCCCCTGGTCGACCATGCAATCCGCGATGGTGAGCAGATAAGAGGGAGTCGACATGATGACGTCGGGCTCGAAGTCCTGGATCAGCTGCACCTGCTTAACGGTCTGGCCACCGGACATCGGGATGACCGTTGCGCCGAGGGCCTCGATGCCGGCGTGAGCACCGAGGCCACCGGTGAACAGGCCGTAGCCGTAGGCGTTGTGCACCCGCATCCCCGGGCGGACGCCGGATGCCCGCAGCGACCTGGCGACGAGTCCGGCCCAGTTCGCGAGGTCTTCCATCGTGTAACCGACGACGGTCGGCCGACCCGTCGTGCCCGATGAGGCATGAATGCGGGCGATCTGCTGCCGCGCAACCGCGAACATCCCGAACGGATAATTCTGGCGGAGATCGTCCTTCGTGGTGAACGGGATCTTGTCGATGTCATCCAGGGTGCGGATGTCGTCGGGATGCACTCCCGCTCCATCGAGCTTCGCGCGATAGTGCGCGACGTTGTCGTAGGCGTGGTGCACGGTCTGCTGCAGCCGCGTCAGCTGGAGAGCCTCGAGCTCGTCCCTCGACATCCGTTCCGCCGCGTCGAGTTCATCGGCGGCGGGCGCGCGAAGCTTCTCTTTCGTGGCGCTCGTCACCGTCGACACTGGTGCTCCCTCTGCTCGGGTTCGACAGTGCTCACGCGGGAACGGGGGTGTTGGTGCGCCGGCTGTGGCCGCGGAACTCCGCGACGATCTCACCATCCGCATCGGCCACCTGCACGTCATAGATGCCGGAGCGGCCGGAACGGGAGCGCAGAACCGCCGTCGCGGTCAGCAGTTGGCCGAGTCCGGCCGGCCTGAGGAACGTGATCTCGGCACCCGCGGAAACCGTCACCAGGTCACTGTCGTTGCAGGCGATCGCGAAGGCGGTGTCGGCGAGCGCGAAGACCAGCCCACCATGAGCGATCGCGTGACCGTTGAGCATGTCTTCTCGCACCGTCATCGTGACGACCGAATGCCCGGCTTCACTCGCCAGCACCGTCATCCCGAGAGCCTCTGACGCGTTGTCCCGCTGCATCATGCGCTCTGCCGACCGCGCTGGTGCTGCTGTCATGACCGGACTCCTCGCTGAGTGGTGATCCTTGCCGGAGAACCGGCGCGAACATATACTAACTGAACGACCGGTCGATAATAAAGAGTTACTCGGAGCAAACCATGCCAGAAGCGCAAACCACCTCGGCGGAGGAGCGCGAATTCCAACGTCTGATCGATGCCGACCAGCGCATCGAGCCACGGGACTGGATGCCGGAGGCGTACCGCAAGACGCTCGTGCGCCAGATCTCGCAGCACGCACATTCCGAGATCATCGGCATGCAGCCGGAGGGCAACTGGATCAGCCGTGCGCCAAGCCTGAAGCGCAAGGCCATCCTGATGGCGAAGGTGCAGGATGAGGCGGGGCATGGCCTCTACCTCTATTCGGCCGCGCAAACGCTCGGCACCGACCGCGACACCATGTTCGACCAGCTGATCACCGGTAAGGCGCGGTACTCGTCGATCTTCAGCTACCTCACCCCGACCTGGGCAGACATGGGGTCGATCGGATGGCTCGTCGACGGCGCCGCGATCTGCAATCAGGTGCCGTTGTGTCGCGTCTCCTACGGCCCCTACGGCCGAGCCATGACCCGCATCTGTAAAGAAGAATCGTTCCACCAGCGGCAGGGTTTCGAGATCCTTCTGCAGCTGATGCGCGGTAGCGCAGCGCAGCAACGGATGGCCAAGGAGTCGGTTGATCGCTGGTATGCGCCAGCGCTCATGATGTTCGGGCCGCCCGATGACGAGTCACCCAACTCGCGCCAGAGCATGGATTGGAAGATCAAGCGCTTCAGCAACGACGATCTCCGGCAGCGTTTCGTCGACATGCTGGTTCCCCAGGCCGAGGTGCTCGGGATCACCCTCCCCGATCCCGACCTCAGGTGGAATGAGGAGCGCGGCCACTACGACTTCGGCGAACTCGACTGGTCGGAATTCCATGAGGTGCTCGCGGGCCGCGGTCAGGCCAACTCGGTGCGAGTGTCGCGGCGCCGTCGCGCCCACGAAGACGGTGCCTGGGTTCGTGAGGCGGCGCGCGCCTACGCCGACGCTCAGGCTGCACCGGAGCGGATCGCGTCATGACCAGCCCGGGGGATTCCGGGAAGCGCGAGATCTGGCCGCTCTGGGAGGTGTTCATCCGATCGTCCCGCGGGCTCTCCCACGTGCATGCGGGTTCACTGCACGCTCCGGACGAGACTATGGCTGTGCGCAACGCCCGCGACCTGTACACCCGACGGGCGGAAGGCGTCTCGATCTGGGTGGTTCCGTCGTCGGCGATCACCGCATCGGATCCCGACGCGAAAGGGTCCTACTTCGAATCCGCGCAGGGCAAGGAGTACCGTCATGCGACCTACTACACCGAGTCAGAGTCGGTGCCGCACCTGTGATCCCGAAGACGAAGAACGTGAACCCGGCCACGGTCACGGCGGAGTCGATCGCGAAGTCTGCCGTCGTCGCGCCGGCAGGAGTTGCGAGCTATGCACTCGGGCTCGGCGACGACGCACTGATCCTGGCCCAGAGGCTCGGGGAGTGGATAGCTAGCGCTCCAGAACTCGAAGAGGATGTCGCGCTCGCCAACATCGCGCTCGACCTGCTTGGACACGCGCGCAGCCTGCTGACCTATGCCGGCTCGGCGACGGGGGTCACCGAAGACGACCTGGCCTATTTCCGCGACGAGCCGGAGTTCACCAACCGCCAGATCTTCGAGCAGCCGAATGGCGATTTCGCTCAGACCATCGCGCGCCAGCTCGTGGTGTCGGTGTATTTCGCCGAGCTGTATCGCGCTCTGTCAGGCTCGGCCGATCCGACGCTGGCGGCGATCGCGGCAAAGGCGTCAAAAGAGGTCGACTACCACTTCGACCACAGCTATCAATGGCTGCTCAGGCTCGGACTCGGCACGGAACTGTCACACGAGCGGATGCAGCGGGGTCTCGATGCGGTCTGGCCGTTCGTCGACGAGCTGTTCCGTGCCGATGGGGCGCAGGCCGACGTCGCAGTCGACCCGGCACGATTGCGTGCGCGATTCGACTCGACGGTGCCACCGCTGATCGAGGAGGCGGGGTTGACCATCCCCACGGTCCAGCCTGCTCGCGGCGGCGGTCGCCAGGGCGTGCACTCCGAGGCTCTCGGCCCACTGCTGGCGGAAATGCAGGTGCTCGCGCGCGCCCACCCGGGTGCGAAGTGGTGACCACGGGACTCGAGCTCGTCGCCCGGCCGCGCCCACTCGGAGCAGCAGAGCGTCGTGCGTGGGATCTGGCTGCGCGGGTGGTGGACCCGGAGGTGCCTGTACTGACGATCGAAGACCTCGGCGTGCTCCGCCGAGTGCGGGTCGACGGTAAAGCCGTCGCCGTCGAGATCACCCCGACCTATTCCGGATGCCCGGCGGTCGACGCCATTCGTGACGACATCTCGGCACTTCTCCTCGCGAACGGCTTCGATGATGTCGTCGTCGACGTCGTGCTCTCGCCGGCATGGACGACCGACTGGATGAGCGACGCGGGGCGAGCGAAGCTGGAGGAATACGGGATCGCCGCCCCAGCCCCCCGCAGGACCGACGGGGTGGTCAGTCTCGGGCTCGGCATCCGGTGCCCGCGCTGCGGCTCGCTCCACACTCGCGAGTCGGCTCATTTCGGCTCGACCTCGTGCAAG
>JANYGT010000249.1 GCA_025362355.1 Lacisediminihabitans sp.
GAGCTGTCGAGAACGTACGTGCTCGAGGCACCGGATGCCGCGACATCCGTTCGCGCGCCGGGTGTCGTTCCCGAGCCTCCGCGCACGATCCCGGGCACACAGTTCGCCGGAACGAGCGTCGGCGTGGTCTGCGTGCACACCGGTGGCCGGTCGATGAAGCCGTTGTAGCCGGGGCCCGGGTAGAGCTGCTGCCCTGCGCTGTTCGTCGCGAGCGTCGAGTTCGGGCCGGTCGGCTCCGTGTGCACGTTCTTGCCGTTGATGTTCTGGCCGGCCGCATCCGCCGAGATCCCGGAGGTCGCATTCGGCTGATCGGCGAGCGTCGGCCCATAGGCGTTCGCGTTGTTGAAGCTGTTGCCGGAGTAGGTGAACGGCGGGTTTCCCTCGTCGAAGGTGATGTCGATGAGTCCGCCGTCTTTGAACGCCGGCGACGCCTCGATCATCGGGATGTAGTACTGAAGGAACAGGTCGGAGGCGTAGAGGCCGCCCGTGTAGTTCTTCGGGGTCGTCGACGCGGGGGCCGGCGTTCCCTTCTGGTAGATCGGAGCCCCGGCCGCGGTGAACGAGCCGGACAGGTTGTTGCCTTTGCAAACGGCGTCATGCGCGTCACTGCAGTTGTTCGGGGTTATCCAGCTGAACGCCGGCGTGGTCGACGACTTCTGGAGGTCGTGGAACAGCCCGGTCTTCGCGCTGTCGAGGTTCGCGATGTGGTTCGCGTCGCAATCCGTTCCCCCGTCGACCGGTTTCGTGAGCCCCGGCGTCGTACCCGTGGGCGTCACGGTACCGGTGAGGCTGTGGAACCACGGGAACGGGAAGTGCTTGGCGACGTACTGGTCATTCGCCTGCGCGCCGGTGAAGCTCGTGACACCGGGCGGGAAGGGCGACGTCGCGGTCGCCGTCATCGAGGTCGGGTTGGTCGTCGGGTTGTTGGCCACGCCGCCCGGGGCGCCGCAGGTCGCGTCTTCGCGCCCGGCCTGGTTGCCGAGATCCTGCGCGTAGCCCTTCCACGTCTTGCCGACCGCGTCGAGCTGATTGAAAAGCGTCGGGGTGTCGGTCGGGTAGGTGCATCCATTCTGTCCGTTCGGGGCATTGGCCCCGCTCGGCTGTGACGCGTTCGCCTTCGAGGCGACCTGACCGGCGTCGATGCCCTTCGTCAGGATGGTTGAGTTCGATCCGAAGTCGGTGTTGGCGACGCTGCAGTCGGACTGGGTGTCGGCCTGGGCCGACTGGCCGGAGACCATCGAGATGTAGTTGTCCATGCTGTAGTGGCCGGTGCCGTAGTAGTTGGTCATCAGCACGCCCTGGCTCGGCAGCGTCTTCCAGAGGTAGGTGTTCTGGTTGAGTCCGGTGAAAGTCGCGTCATACGACTTGTTCTCGAGGATGATCAGCCAGACATGCTTGATCTTCTGCGACCGATCGCTCGAACTTGCGATCGTCGTCCCCCGTGTTTCAGTCGTGCCCGAGGCACTGGATGCGGCGAAGCCGAGTCCCCCGATCACGAGTGCGGCCGTCGCGACGATGGCAGCGCCCCGTCGCCCCATCTGTGTCAATCCTTTGAATCCCATGACACCGGTTTACGCCCGTTTCTGCGCGCGCCGCCATGGTCTGAGAGAAACAGTCGGATGAACGATTGGTTAACGGGACATTTTTTTCCCAACACCGTGACGTTCGGGCCCGTCATCGCGTCTACTCCCTGTACATCGAATCACCTGAACCCCAAGGAGTAGAAGCCATGGCAACCCAGACATCCTCTGTCGCGAACGTCGGTCTTACGACAGGCACCAGCACCGGCAAGACCGTCATCGTCGACAGCGTCATCGCAAAGGTCGCGGGAATCGCGGCACGCGACGTTCCGGGCGTCTTCGCGCTCGGCGGAGGGGCTGCGCGTGCCCTCGGCGCCATCCGCACCGCCATCAACTCGACGGACCTCACCCAGGGCGTCAGCGTCGAGGTCGGCGAGACCCAGGTTGCGGTCGACGTGACCATCGTGGCGGAGTACCCCCTTCCGCTGCAGCGGGTCGCGGATGACGTGCGCGCGGCCGTCTACACCGCGATCGAGAGCATCGTCGGCATGGCCGTCACCGAGGTGAACGTGACCGTCAACGATGTGCACATCCCGTCCGATGACGCGGCCGAGGCCCCGGCGACGGCGCGTGTGCTGTGAGCCACTCGGTGATCGGCATCGCGATCGGAGCGGTGCTCGCGCTCAGCTGGCTCACTTTCGGGTTCTGGGCGTTCGTCTTCGTCGCGTTCGCGATGGCCGTCGGATACCTGGTGGCACGGGTGATCGACGGAAAACTCGATCTCCGTAACCTGGCCGAAGCGTTCCGCGGGAAGCGCTCGTCGTCATGACGGGCGAAGCGGATGCCGCCGGCTCCCCCCACCGCGGCCGTACCCGCATCAGCGCCCGCGCGTTGAGGAGCGTCGCGTCGGCGATCACCGCCGAAGCGATGGGAGTCTCCGCCGCCAGGGTCGCTATCGAACTGGCCGACGCGAACGGGTCGCTCGAGGTGACGGCATCCACCGCCATCAGCGTCGTCTCGCTCACCGCGACGGGACGGAAGGCCGAGAGGGCCGACCGGGCCGGATCCGTTCTCGAGAGAGCCGGCGGTGCCCAGCACGTCATCCGTGATCGCCTCGGCGAACTCACCGGTTCGCAGATCGGTCGCGTGAATGTGCGGCTGACACAGCCGCACATCGAGCAAGAGGAGAGAGTGCGATGACTACCGGATCCGGCGGCGACCACGCCCGTATCTACCGGCGCGTGCTGCGTCGCGAGACCCATTCATCGAAGGCCGGTCTCGCCATCGCCCTCGCAGTCGCTCTCATGCTCGCGCTGGCATACGTCGCGGCCGAGTGCGTGCTCGCGCTTCTTCGTCAGCCGCCGCTGCTCGTCGCCCCGAAGACTGCCCTGCTCGCCGTTCTCGCCCTTCCGGACGCCGTCGCGTCGACGACGCTCATCGCCGCCGGGAGTGTCGTCGCGATCATCGGACTCGTCATCATCATCGCCGCGCTAACGCCGGGACGTAGACTCGATCACCTCGCGCAGCCGGGCCGCACCGCGGTCGCCGTCGACAACCGTGCCATCGCATCGGCGCTCGCGAACCGCGCCTCGGGCGCCGCCGGCATCGACCCCGACCAGGTGGTCGTCACCGTCGGTCGACGGGTCGCCGACATCCGGCTCCAGCCGACCTCCGGCTGGCCGATCGACCGGCCAGCCGTCGAGGCAGCCGTCTCCCAGGAGATCGCGCGGATGGATCTCACCCCGGCCCTTCGCCATTCAGTCACCATCTCGACGTCAGGAGTCGTGGGCGCATGAACAACACCAATCGTCCGCTCAATCGCCTCGGCATCTTCCTCTTCGGGCTGATCCTCCTCGTGCTCGGGGGCGGGGGCGCTTTCGCCGCTGCCGTGCCGAGCGTCTTCTCGGGCTGGCGCACAGGATCGAAGGATGTGTCGGCTCGGGTGCCCGGAGTCATCCGAGACACGCTCCTCGGGTCGACCGGCCAGAGTTGGATCACGCTCGTCGTTGCGATCGCCGCGGTGGTGTTGATCGTGCTGCTTCTCGTCTTCGTCTTCCGCCAGGGTCACGGCCGGACCGGGACCCTCTTGACGAAGCCGGCCGATGCCGGGTCGCAGGTGGGTTCGGTCATCGTCAGCTCCGCCGTCGCGGAGAGGACGATCACGGCAGCACTCGAGGAATACAGCGGTATCGCGTCATCCAGTGTCTCCACCTTCCTCGTGAAGGGAACCGCGACCCTGAGGATCATGGTCAGTGCCCGCCGCGGCGTCTCGCCGACCGATGT
The DNA here is from genome assembly GCA_025362355.1 of Lacisediminihabitans sp. Classification (GTDB taxonomy): domain Bacteria; phylum Actinomycetota; class Actinomycetes; order Actinomycetales; family Microbacteriaceae; genus Lacisediminihabitans. The sequence continues at coordinate 3,804 of JANYGT010000249.1, forward strand.
CCGCGATTACGTCGAGCGGGTCGTCGAGCGATTCGACGAGGTCTTCGGGGAGGAGACGCCGGTGTTCCTGAAGATCAACGGCGGCTTCGCGAGCCGACGCGCGAAGGCGGCGCGGCTGCCGGAGCAGGCCACGGCCTGATCGGCCCTGCCTGTTTCTGCACAGAGGGTGCCGCCGTCCGACAGGGTGGCGGCATCCTTTTCGCGTGGGGGGACCACGCCCACTCGAGAGCGCTTCGTCAGCTTCGGATCTGAGATCCCGAAACCCCTCGCGATCTGCTAAAACGCGACACCTGGCTCCCGAAGGCGAGCGATCTAGACAACGTCGTCGCGGAGTTCTTTGGCCGTTCGTCCTTGATGGGCTAAGAAGCCGGGGAGCCGCGACCCGCCTCAGTCGCGCCCAGGTTATTCCGAAAGCACGTTGGATAGGGCGTTGGCATGGCCAAAATTCTCCCCGCGGCAACCGCCATGACGACACGTCGCGAGTCGCACCGACGAGGGCAGCCCCAAGCTAGTGTTCGCAGTGGCTGCAAATCGGGGACGACAGCTCATCACGAGGTCAGGGGATCATGAAGACGACCAAGAAGATTCGCAAGCAGACGGCTATCGTCGTCGCAGTCGCCTCACTCGGGGTCGCGGCCCTGACGGGGTGCACGAGTAGCACTCCGGCGCCACAGCGAACGGTTCTGACAATGAAGTCGGCGTCCGCGTACTACGCGGGCACCGCTTGCAAGGTCAATGCGGCTGACATTGCGTTCACCGCAGCCTTGGACGTCGCCAGGCAGAGTACTTCCCAGATGGGACCTGATCTCGACAATCTCAAGGCGGCGGCGCTCGCCTATGAAAAGGCTTCCCGTGCTGCCATCGACCGACTCGATGATCCCAAGGTCGTCTGGCCGACGTCGATTCGGAAGTCGATCCTGGTCCTTCGCGACGAATCTCTGGGTGAACTGCCGGTTCTGAAGGCGATGGCGGCGGCGGAGCAGATGTCAGACGCGGCGGCCGCTTCGTACGACTTTCCGGACACAGCTAAGGCAATTGCCGCGGTTCAGCACATCCGCTCGACGCTCGGGCTGCAATCGGATGCTTCAAACGCGTGCGCTGCGACCGGGCCCTCGCCAGCCGCAACTCCCGCCGCACCTGCGACGGGGATGTTGATCGAGGGCACGGGGTACACCTTCCGCGTCCCCGAGGGTTGGACGGTCCCGAAGGATGCTCCGAAGGCAGACGCCTTCGCTATCTCGGCGAAGGCGGATGCGAACGGCGTCTTCGACACCGTCAACGTGCTCCCCGGGCCCGCGAACTCCGACGCCCTCGACGAGATCGAGAAGAACGCGGTCTCCTACCTGGAGCAGGTCACGGGGGCGAAACAAGTGACGGTGCGGCAGCGTGTCAAGATCGCAGACGTCGAAAGCGTGCACATCTCTTCGCTACGCACCAAGAACGGCGTCTCTGAGTGGGACGAGCAGTATTCCGTTGAGCACTCCGGGACTACGCATATCACGACATTCGCGTTCAGCTCCGCAGAGCCGCAGGCAGTGCGCGAAGCTCTGGCCGAATCGGTCTTGGCCACTTGGGCCTGGAGCTGACTCGACTTACTGCAGAACCGGCGTTCCCCTGCCGTTAGGAGTTACGTATGTTCAACGGCACGATCGAAGCAACTGACTTTCGACGCAGCCCGCTACCACTGAATCGACGGGAGTCCCTCCTCAACGTGATTGGGGTATAGAGCATGGCAGAGATTGAGGATTCGGACTGTTTGGCGACCCGAATGCGGTGACGCCACACTCGACGTCGAACGCCCACGCAGTGCCGTCACATTGCACGATGCGAATGCCTCCCCAGTCGGGTTGTTTATCCATCTCGCCGCTTGATGAGGATTGAATCGGCACTACCGAGGAACCGAATTTGAGGTCGACAACAAATTTGTTTCTATTTGACCAGCGCACCTTCCCCGAGTAAGTGTCGTTCCCCGTTCGGTCAAGGCAGTACCCGTATTCATCTGTCTTTTTTTCTGTGCCCTGCGGGAAGTCAATAACTTCGCCGCCTCCATCGGAGCTGAGAGCGATCGTGGCGGTCACGCTTTCAGATGCCTCGTTTGTGAGGGCGCGCTCTCCGTTGTCCCATCGAATCGGCGGAGTGAACCAACGGTCAGCCGCAGCAGGCGCACACCCAGCGAGGGCCGAGAGAATACCCACCGTGATCAGAGAGAGCGCAATCCGAGCCATGAGGCTTCTGGTCATCCTGAACCTCCTGGGGTCAAAATTGCGCTCAACAGATCGCGCTTCTAGCCAGACAATCCCGTCGAGCGTGACCGCCGCGCGAGCGGCCGGATGAAACGACGAGAAAATAGCTGTCCTGATTTTCGCGCGACGCCCGACTCACTTCTGGGGAACGTAGAAGCCCGGGTCACCGTTTGCGGTGTAGGTGTCACTGATACCAAACTGACAGGCCACACAGTGAACGGCTTCTTCGCCCCGGACGCCACGTACCCAATTTCGCTGGATAGAGCGACTCCCAAAGAGTAGATCCCGACCAAGATGGGGCGCACGAACCGATCGGCACAAAATTTTCTGAGAATCGCCCGTATCATTTCTTGGAGCTAGACCGAAACCAGACCGTCGTTCGGATCGGCCCGTCGCAACGTGGAGATCGCATGAAATTGATCCGCATCGTCGGTGTCACGTCGCTGATCGCAGCGGCGCTACTTATATCGGTGATCGGTCCGACTAGTGGATCAGGCGCTGGTCAGGTCACCTCTTGGGAGACAGGCGTGGTGTTTGCCGCTATCGGGGCGGTCTCCTTCATCGTGATTGGTGTCCTACGCGAGGTGCACGAAGCGCGCTCGAGTTTGTAGGTTGTTGGACTAACACAGAGGTGCCGCCATGTCACAGATCCGCATCAGGGAAGCCGCCGGATACCTCGGTGTCAGCGATGACACCATCCGCCGCTGGATCGAGACCGGGGTGCTGTCTAGCGAACGGGACAGCTCGAACAAGATCGTCCTCGACGGCCTCGAGCTCGCCCACCTCGCTCGCAAGAATGCCGTGCTGCCGGTCGATCCGTCCGACATCGGAAGGTCGGCGCGAAACCGTTTCGTCGGGGTCGTCACCGGCATCCTCATGGATACCGTCATGGCGCAGGTCGAGCTGCAGTGCGGACCGCACCGGGTGGTGTCGCTGATGAGTAGCGAGGCGGTACGCGAACTCGGGCTCGAGCTCGGCTCGGTCGCCATCGCCGTGGTCAAAGCGACGACGGTCATCATCGAGACGCCGCCGGTCAGCTGACGCTTACTATGGTTTTTTCACCGTTTCTTCGGACTTAGCATTGTCATTATGACGCAGATACGGAAGCTTGCCCTCCTTGTCGTAGGCGCGGCTCTCGTGGCCGGCCTCGCGGCCTGCTCGTCGGCGACACCTGCGACGAGCACCTCGCCGAAAGGCACCGCCGCCCCGAAACTCACCGGGTCGATCACGGTCTATGGCGCAGCATCCCTCACCGCGACCTTCACCGAGCTCGCCACCGAGTTCGAAGCGGCCAACCCGGGCGTCACGGTTCAGACCGCGTTCAACGGGTCGTCGGTGCTCGTCACCCAGATCCAGGGCGGCGCACCGGCCGACGTCTTCGCCTCCGCCGACACGGCGAACATGACGAAGCTCATGACCGCGAATCTCGTGACGGACACCCCGGTGGACTTCGCGACGAACGTGCTCGAGATCGCGGTTCCGACCGGTAATCCCGCGCGCATCACGACCTTCGCCGACCTCGCGAAGCCCGGCGTGAAGACCGTGGTGTGCGCGCCGGCCGTGCCCTGTGGAGCGGCGACTCTCGCTATCGAGACAGCGACCGGCGTGAAGCTCACCCCGGTGAGCGAGGAGACCGCGGTCACCGGGGTGCTCAGCAAGGTGCAGACCGGAGAGGCGGATGCCGGACTCGTCTACGTCACCGACGTCAAGGGCGCGGCCGGAAAGGTCGTCGGCATCACCTTCCCCGAGTCGTCGAAGGCCGTCAACACCTACCCGATCGCGGCTCTCAAGGCCTCGGCGAATCCGAAGACCGCCGCGGCATTCGTTGCTTTCGTCACGAGCAGCGCCGGCCAGAAGGTGCTGGCCGCCGCAGGCTTCGGTAAGCCCTGATCCCCGCGCTGTGAGAAGCTCTCGTTCATGAAGCGCACGGCGACCCTCGCGGGAGTCCCCCGCTGGGTGGCCGTCATCGCGCTCGCCGGTGCGATATTCATCCTGCTCCCCCTCGTCGCGGTGATCAACCGGGTCGACTGGCCGCAGTTCATCCCCCTCATCAGCTCGGAATCATCGGTGGCCGCGCTTCTGCTCAGCCTGCGCACGGCCGTCGCATCCACTGTTCTCTGCATCGTCTTCGGTGTGCCGATCGCCATCGTGCTCGCCCGCACCACCTTTGCCGGCCAGCGTTTCGTGCGCTCCCTGGTGCTGCTCCCGCTCGTGCTCCCGCCGGTGGTCGGCGGAATAGCGCTGCTCTACACCTTCGGTCGTCGCGGGTTGCTCGGCCAGACTTTCGACGTGCTCGGCATCCCGATCGCCTTCTCGACGACGGCGGTCGTGCTCGCCCAGACCTTCGTGGCGATCCCCTTCCTCATCCTCAGTCTCGAGGGTGCACTTCGAACGGCGGGAACGAGGTATGAGGCCGTCGCGGCAACGCTCGGGGCCCGGCCGACGACGGTTCTCTTCCGGGTGACCATCCCGCTCGTGCTGCCGGCGCTCATCTCGGGCGCGATCCTGTCGTTCGCCAGGGCGCTCGGCGAATTCGGCGCTACGCTCACCTTCGCCGGCAGCCTGCAGGGCGTCACGAGGACGCTTCCGCTCGAGATCTACCTGCGGCTGGAGACGAATCCGGATGCGGCCGTCGCCCTCTCCCTCGTGCTCGTCGCCGTCGCCGTCTTCGTGGTGGGCCTCGCCTACCGGGCGAGCGCCGTTCCGACCGCCCGTGCGCGGGTCGCATCGTGACATTCGCAATCGACGCCTCGCTGGCCGAGCGTGACTTCCGGGTCTCCCTCGAGGTCGGCACCGGCGAGACCGTCGCGGTGCTCGGGCCGAACGGCGCCGGAAAGTCGACGCTGCTCTCGATCATCGCGGGCCTCCTCCGACCGGACTTCGGGCGTGCTGAGCTCGACGGTTCGCTGCTGTTCGACATCGCGGCCAGCCCTCGGGATGGAACTCGTCGGCGCTACCTGCAGCCGCACGCCCGTGGAGTCTCACTTCTCGCGCAGGACCCGCTGCTGTTCCCGCATTTAACCGTGCTCGAGAATGTCGCCTTCGGACCGAGGAGTTCGGGATCGCCCCGCCGGGATGCGCGCTCCGCGGCCGATCGGTGGCTCGCCGCCGTCGACGCCTCCGAATTCGCCTCCCGCCACCCGGCCGAGTTGTCTGGCGGCCAGGCCCAGCGGGTCGCAGTCGCCCGAGCGCTCGCGGCCGAGCCGGGGCTGCTGCTGCTCGACGAGCCGATGGCCGCCCTGGATGTCGCGGCCGCCCCGGCGCTTCGCAAGACCCTGAAGCGGGTGCTGGCCCATCGCTCGGCCCTCATCGTGACCCACGAGCTGCTCGACGCCCTGGTTCTCGCCGATCGGGTCATCGTGATGGAGCACGGGCGGATCGTCGAGAGCGGGCCGACGAGACAGGTCTTCGAGCGCCCCCGTACCCGCTTCGCCGCCGAGCTCGCCGGCCTCGTGCTGCTGACCGGGGTGAAGACCGTCGACGGCCTTCTCACCTCCGGCGGTGTCGACATCCGGGTGGCAGGGAGCGATGTCCCGTCGGGGACGGCCGCGGCCGTCGCCCTGCGACCGTCGGTGGTGATGGTGTCACGCGAGCGCCCGAGGCATCCATCGCTCACGGTGATCGAGGGCTGCATCACCGATCTCGAACCGCGGGGAGACGTCATCCGCGTCCGTTCGGAGGAGCTCGCGGCCGACATCTCGCCGGCGACCGTCGCCGATCTCGACCTCACGAACGACGATCCGGTGTGGTTCTCGTTCGAGGCTGCGGAGACGACGATCTACCCCCTCTGAGCCGACGCGTCGTCACCCAGCGCGGTAACCGATCGGTCCGCCCCCGAAGACGGGCGAGCGCCGGAGAACCTGTCTCATTCAGACTTGGCTGAGTGACCGACGACGACTATCGGCTGCTCGAATTCGAGGATTCTCACCCAAAACTCGACAGCCGCAAAGAGAGCATCGTGCTCGAGGTCTTCGGCGCGCCCATCGGCATGTACTACCTCAGGCTGTTCACGCTGATCGAGGAGCCGGAGGTCGTCGCAACCTACCCGGCGATGAGTCGGCGGCTCGCTCGGCTTCGCAGTCGGCAGCACCGACTCTCGAACCGGGCGGAAGCCGACTGACCGCGGTCGCATCCGTCCCGCGCTAGCGTTCCGCTCTTGCTCGCGCCCGCTCGTTCGTCGGTACCGGGCGCTGCGTGGCGGGCGCTGCGGTCAACATCACCGCGCAGCTCGAAATGGCGAATTCCTGATGTTGAGGGCTTCAGGATGCGAAATTCTGATGTTGACGGATCCGACCCGCGCCCGAGGAGGCCGGCTCGCGCGGTGAGCAGCCCAGCCGGACCAGCCCAGCCGGCTGGCGCGCCAACTCCAACCCAGCCGGCACAGTCCGCGCAGTCGGAGCAGTCGGAGCAGCGCGCCCAGAATTAGATCTCTCATCTAGCGTTCCGCACCGGACGCGCCTACGGTGCAGGCCATGTCACTGCAGTCCATTCCGCACACGCCACCCTGCCTCGCCGCGGTGAGCCTGTCGAGCGGGTGGAACCAGGTCTGGATGCGATTCCGACTCGACCGGCCACTCCCGATCGACGCGGCACCGCTCACGCTCACCATGCTGGTCGACGGGACGGGAACGGATGACCGGCTCCAGTTCGCCCTCACCGTCTCGCGCCGCCAGCTTCGGCGCTATTTCGTCATCGACCACGGTGCCGACCATGTGCACGACCTCGACGGAGAGGGATTTGCGATGGGCGAGAGGGTCATCGTTGTGCCGTTCGACGAGCACTGGCTGGCATCGATCCGGCCGCCGATGTCTTTCGGTGCACTGCTGAGCTACGACGCCTCGGATTCCACCGACCAGTTTCCGGTGAACGTGCTCGGCGAACTGCGGTAACGGGCGGCCCGCGGGCTCAGCCAGCCGACCCGGTGCCGAACAGCAGCCCGAGCAGATAGGTGACCGCGGCCGCCCCGTAGCCGATGAACAGCTGCCGAAGCGCTCGACGCAGCGGCGGCCCGCCCGAGAGCACGCCGACGACCGCCCCCGTGCCGAGGAGCGCAATACCGACGAGAGCGGCGGCGACGAGAATCGCCGGCAGCCCGCCGAGTCCGAAGAAGTACGGGATGATCGGGATGATCGCCCCGGACGCGAAGAAGCAGAAGCTCGACAGCGCCGCCCCGAGACCGGTGCCGATCGCCTCGTGCTCGTCGACTTCCTCGGTCACGACGGAGCTGTTGTCCCGAAGAACCTCGGCTGCGTGCGCATCCGCCTCGTCCTCCGTCATCCCGCGAGCGCGGTAGACGAGGCTCAGCTCGTTCGCATCGACGTCGAGGTTCGGAAGCGCGCGGTCGCTCTCCGGATCGGGAGTGGATGCTTCAAGCAGTTCCCGCTGCGACCTCACCGAGACATATTCCCCGGCCCCCATCGACAGCGCGCCGGCCAGGAGGCCGGCGATGCCGGTGATGAGCACGAAATTCGCCCCGACCCCGCTCGCGCTGACGCCGATGGTGAGGGCGAGGTTCGACACGAGGCCGTCGTTCGCGCCGAACACGGCGGCCCGGAACGTGCCCGACAGTCGGTTGCGACCGCGCGTGGCGAGACCGCGGATGACTTCCCCGTGGATGCGTTCGTCCGCTGCCATCGCTCGGGTGGCATCCGCGTCCGACTCGTAGGGTGACCGCGCCTCGGCGCGCTGGGCGAGGGCGAGAACGAAGACCGAGCCGAAGCGCCTGGCGAGGAATCCGAGCAGGCGGGTGCGGGCATCCCCGCGCAGTGGCTTGCCGACATTGTCGCCGAGCAGTTCGATCCAGTGCTCCTCGTGCCGCCGCTCCGCCTCGGCGAGCGCCAGCAGAATACTGCGCTCCTCCCCCGTCCGCCGCCCTGCGAGGTCGCGGTAGACGGCCGCCTCGGCACGCTCGTCGGCGAGGTACTGTCGCCACCGACGGAGATCGGATCTGCTCGGCTCGCGCGTGGGCGGGCTCGGCGGAATGGTGACAGCCATGGGGTCCTTCCGGCGATCGAACCGGTGAGGGGACGTGTTCCCCTAGCGCGATCCAGAGTACCGGATGCCCCACGACAGCGACCAGGTCTCCCCCGGCTGCAGCCAGCGGAGCCCTGTTCCCGAGTTGAACGCGTTCGGTGGCGCGGTCATCGGCTCGACGGCGATGGCGGTTGCTGTCGGCGCCCCACCGTCCCGCGGATAGATGCGCGTCGTGAAGACCTGGATGTACGGGAACTGCGGTTGCTGCCAGAGTTCCACCCAGCGGCCGTCCGGTGCGGTGAGTCGCGAGCGGATCTCGTCGCCCTCAGCCTGCACGTCTCCGAAGGCGTCGTCGAGGTCGACATCGGCGACGAGCCGGCCGCCGCGGAGGTCGAACCGGGTGCCGTCGACCGGGCTGCCGTCGACCGGACCGCCGGAGACCGGGTTGAGGCGGGCATCCGTCTCGAAGCGCGTTCCGGCCGGAACGGTGAGCGTCAACTGCTCGGTCGGGATGTCACCGATACGGAAGAAGGGATGAGTGCCGACCGCGACCGGGGCCGCCTCCTCCCCGACGTTGCGGATGACGTGCGTGACCCGCAGTTCGTTCGGCAGCAACTCGTAGCGCACCGTCGTGTCGAGCTCGAAGAGGTAGCCGCGGGTCGGGAAGACGGTCGCGGCGAGAGTGACCGAACCGGCGGTCTGCGACACGAGATCGTAGGGCCGATCGCGCAGCAGCCCGTGGAGGGCGTTGTGCAGCTCGGGCTCCGTGAGGTCGAGCAGCTGCTCTTCGCCGTCGTGGATCCAGATGCCGTCCTCGATGCGATTCGGCCACGGCACGAGCACGATGCCGGTACCGAACGGGGGTCGGACATCCGCACCGTACGGCTCGGTGAGGTGGTGACCGTCGATCGAGAACTCCCGGATGCTCGCCGCAACCTGGGTGATGACAGCCCTGGCCGTTCCGAGGCTGAGCTCGAACTGCTGCCCTGTCGGGTTTCGCATGGTGCTACCGGCTTTCCGCTGAGCGAACGACGTCGAGACCGGCGTCGGTGAGCGCACGGACCGCCGACTCCTCGGCCTCCGCGCCCGTGACGAGGGTATCGATCTCGCTGAGGGGCGCAACCCGACTCAGGTGGGCGACGCCGAGTTTGGTGCTGTCTGCGACGACGACGCAGCGGGTGGCGGCCTGGATCATCCGACGCTTGGCGTCGGCCTCCGGGAGGTTGATGTTCGTGACGCCCGCGACCGCGTCGACCCCGCTGCATCCGATGAAGGCGATGTCCGCCCTGATGTGCTCGAGCACCGCACCGGCGAGCGGATCGACGAGGGAGTGCTGCAGCGGACGAAGGGTTCCGCCGGTGACGATGACCGTGAAGCGCGGGATGACCGGCTCGAGCGCGAGGGCGATGTTGAGGGCGTTCGTGATGACCACCACGTCGTGGAGGTCGGCGCGGGCGAGAAGTGCGGCGGCGATCGCGGTGGTCGTCGTTCCGACATCGAGCACGATCGCCTGGCCGGACTCGACGAGCTCCGCCGCCCGGATGCCGATCCGGCGCTTCTCGTCGCTCGCGGCCAGCATCGAGAGTTCGAACGCCCGCTCGCCGGTGGTGACCGCTCGCGCCTCGGCAAGTGCTCCGCCGTGCACGCGCTGCACCGCCGATGATCCCGCGAGGGCGTCGAGGTCGGCGCGCACCGTCACCTCCGAGATGCCGAACTGCACGCTCAGCTGCGCCACCCGCGCGAAGCCCTGCTGTTCGATGAGGAGGCGCATCTGTTCGCGACGCGCGGCCGCCGGTGGCGACTCCACAGGACCGGTCATGCGTAAAGTTTCGATTACTTGTGTTTTCTTGTCAATACTGAGTAGTATTCTTGCGTTTTCGAATTACGTCCGGAGAGAGCCATGCCCCCCATCGTCGCGCGCCCGACCACGATGGCCGATGGCCGCGAACTCATCTATTTCGACGACGCAGACACGACGCTCCCGTCTGAGCGCAAGCCCGACGCACGCGCCCTCGACCCGCGACCGGCGACGGCGATGATGCGGCAGGATCCGCTCACCGGCGACTGGATCTCGATCGCCGCCGCCCGGCAGAATCGCGTCTTCCTTCCGCCCGCCGACCAGGATCCGCTCGCCCCGGCGACGGCGGACAACCCCTCCGAGGTTCCCGATCTGTACGACGTGGCCGTCTTCGAGAACCGTTCGCCCTCGTTCGGTCCGGCGACAGGCGACGCATACAGCGATTCCGACCTCACCGACATCGGGCTCGGCCGCACCAGGGAGTCGATCGGCCGCTGCGAGGTCGTCTGCTTCAGCCCGCAGACCACCGGGTCGTTCGGAAGCCTTACGCGATCGCGCGCGCGCACCGTGATCGAGGCCTGGTGCGCTCGAACCGCCGCACTCTCGCAACTGCCCGGCATCCGCCAGGTGTTCCCGTTCGAGAACCGCGGCGAGGCGATAGGCGTGACGCTGCATCATCCGCACGGGCAGATCTACGCCTATCCGTACATCACACCGCGCACGCTGCGGCTGCTCGACTCGATCGGGAGCTTCGGCCCCGGACTCTTCGCGGACATCCTCGAATTCGAACGGTCCTCGGAACGGATGCTGCTCGCCGGCACCCACTGGACGGCCTACGTGCCCTTCGCCGCCCGCTGGCCGATCGAGATCCAGCTGCTGCCGAACCGTCACGTCGCCGACTTCGCCGGCACGACCGACGAGGAGCGTGACGAGCTCGCCGTGATGTATCTCCGGCTCCTCCGGGCCGTCGACGCGCTCTACGACACGCCGACGCCGTACATCGCGGCGTGGCACCA
>JANYGT010000263.1 GCA_025362355.1 Lacisediminihabitans sp.
CGAGATCTTCGCCAAGAACATCCAGCGCCCAATCGAAGGCGTCATTAAGGCCGATGACACTTCTCAGCTCAGCGTTGAGGTTGAGGAGTATGTCCTCACCAATGAGGCCGCTAAAGGTGTTGTCGAGATGCTTGAGGCATACACGAACTACACCAACGCCAACGGCGTGTGGATCTCCGGCTTCTTCGGCTCAGGTAAATCCCACCTCCTCAAGATGCTCGCCCACCTGCTCGGCGACATCGACGGACACGACTACCCGCGCGGCCTGGTGTCCGAGCATTTCCGCGCAAAGGCCGACGACGCGTTCCTCCCGGCCTTGATCGCCAGGTCCGACAGCATTGCGGCCAAGAGCCTGCTGTTCAATATCGATCAGAAGGCCACTCTGATCAGCAAAGATCAGAACGACGCGCTGTTGAAGGTCTTCGTCAAGATTTTTGATGAGTCCCGCGGATACTACGGAAACCAGGGCCACATCGCTCGTTTCGAGCGAGACCTCGATGGTCGCGGGCAGTACGACGTGTTCAAGGACGCATTCGAACGTCTCGCAGGTATCCCATGGTCGCAAGGTCGTGAGCAGAGCGCCCTGGAAGCGGGAAACATCGACAAAGCGTTTGCTGAAGTCAACGGAAGCGCAAGCCCCGGGATCATCCGTCAGTACAGCATGTCGTACTCGGTATCGATCGAGGATTTCGCTGATGAGGTTGCGGGCTGGCTCGCGCAGCAGCCCGACGGGTTCCGCCTTAATTTCTTCGTCGACGAGGTCGGCCAGTTCATCGGTAGCAACACACAGCTGATGCTGAATCTCCAGACCATCGCTGAGTCACTGGCCACCAAGTGCAAGGGCCGTTCTTGGATCTTCGTGACCTCGCAGGAAGACATGGAAAAGGTCGGCGGCGATCGCACCAAGAACCAGGCGAACGATTTCTCCAAGATCCAGGCCCGCTTCGCGAACCGTCTCAAGCTCACGAGCCAAGATGTTGAGGAAGTCATCCGCAAGCGTCTCCTCGCCAAGAACGATGCAGGTGCGGCGCAGGTTGCCGGGATCTACGCAACAGAGCACGCAAACTTCAAGACTCTGTTCGACTTCGTCGATGGCGGGCGCTATCCGAACTACCGCGACCAAGAGCACTTCGTCGGCGCGTACCCATTCGTGAGCTACCAGTTCCCCCTGTTTCAGGCCGCGATCGAGGGAATTTCGGATCACAACATCTTCGAAGGCCGTAACAGCTCAGTTGGTGAGCGGTCGATGCTTGGCGTCGTGCAGGAGGTCGCGAGTGCGCTTGCCGACAAGCCATTGGGGCAGCTTGCCTCGTTTGACCAGATGTTCGCGGGCATCCGGGCATCGCTGAAGTCAGCAAACCAACGCGCAATTTTGAACGCCGAAAGCAGCGGCAAACTTAGCGAGCTAGCGATCCGACTACTCAAGGCGCTCTTCCTCGTCAAGTATGTTGACGGTTTTAAAGCGTCGCCTCGCAACCTCACCGTGCTGGTCTACGACCGCTTCGGCACCGATTTGACGGCGCTGTCGAAGGACGTGATCGCGGCGCTCGCGGCGCTGGAGGTTCAGACATACATTCAGCACAACGGTGATGTGTACGACTACCTCACCAACGAAGAGCAGAAGATCGAGCAGGAGATCAAGAACGTCGACATCGACTCTTCTGAGGTGTCAAAAAAGCTCTCAGATCTACTCACTCAGTCCGTCGTGAAAATGACGAAGGTTGTCTATTCGAAGAACGGTCAGAACTTCCCGATCGGGTACAAGCTCGATGGTCAGTCGATGAGTAAGCAGTACGAGCTGGCATTGCACTTCACGAGTCCCGATACGGAGTTCAGCTTGGAGCAGATTAAGGCGCACAGCGCCGGGCTCGACGAGCTGCGGGTCGTGCTTCCGGGCGACAGCGAGCGGATCCTCGCCGACCTGCGGCTCCAGCTGAAGACCGAGAAGTACATCAAGCGCGCGCATGGCAGCAGCCGCACCGCTATCGAGCAGACCATTCTGCAGGCCAAAGGCACCCAGAACGCCGAGCGTGAGAAGGAAATCGTCGAACGCCTCCGTGCCGCAGTCGGACGCGCAACCCTTGTCCACAACGCAGGGGTTGTCGATGTGTCAGTAACTGAGCCGGTGGGCCGGATCAGCGACGGATTCCAGCGGGTGATCGCCGCCACGTACACGAACCTTGCCCTGCTGGGCGGCAAGACGTTTAGCGAGCAACAACTCTCAACGCTGGTCAATCCGCCCGACGGTGGGCTAATCGGTGATGTAGCGAGCTTGCTCACAGTGCCCGGCGAAGATGTGCTCGGCCACTTGGAGATGCGCGGCAAGCGCCATGAGCAGGTCACGATGAAGCACCTGCTTGAGAAGTACACAATCAAGCCCTACGGCTGGGATCAGTGGTCGGTCGCAGCGGCCGTCGCCTACCTCGCGGGCGGGTCCAAAATTGAGATCACCCTTAACGGCAAGCTACTCAAGCGCACCGAGATCACGGGCGCGCTGCGCAATACGCAGAGCTACCCGAACATGGTCATCGCGCCACAGCGGGTGTTTGACCAGAAGACTGTCACCGCGTTCCGCAAGTTCGTCGTCGACTTCACCGACGAGGGGGCGATCCCGAAGGACCCGCTGGAACTTGCTCGCACCGGCAAAGAACTCCTCGACAAGAAGCTCGCCGAACTCCAGGGGCTCACCACCGGTTCGCGCTATCCCTTTATCGACCAACTCGACGAACCAGTCAGGTTGCTCACCGAACTGTGCGACCACGCGGCCGAATGGTTTATCACCGAGTTCCCTGGGGCGGACGAGCTACTCGATGCCAAGGACAGCGTGGTTGACCCGATCAAGCAGTTCCTCAACGGCGCCCAGCGAGGAATCTACGACAACGCTACGGCGTTCATGCAGGCTAACCAGTCGAACATCGGCTATCTGTCTGCAGGAGCGACGGATCCAGTCGCGCTGCTGCTCGAAGACGCCAAGGTCTTCCGTGGCGCCAAGATCAGCCAACTCGGCGCTGCCGTCTCCGCGCTCGAAGGCCAGATCGCCGCCATCGTTGACGACCAGCGAGCAGAAGCGGCAGATGAGATCAACGCACGCTGGGACCAGGTTCCCGCAAGCAAGGCGTTCTTGGACGCATCCGACGCTGCGCAGCGATCGGTCACAAGCAAGGCGCACGCCGTACTTGCCCGGGTGCAGCGTGAGACACAGATCCCGGTGATTCGGAACGTTGCAGCCACGTTCGCGGACACGACCTATCCGGAGATCCTGGACGAACTCGTCGCTGCAGCACCGGCATCAGTGCTGCCAGAAACACCCGACGTGGGCGAGGAGCCCCATCCCACTCCGGTACCCGCCCCATCGAAGCAGACCATCGCAATCAAGCGCCTTGCTCTGCCGGGAGCTGGCCAGGTGCTGGAGAACGCCGAGGACATCGAGCGCTATCTCGACCAGCTCCGCGAGAAATTGCTCTCCACGATCAACGACAACAAGCGCATCGCGCTCTAGGAGAGACAGATGGACACCAAACCCTTAGAGCGCTTCGCCACCTGGGCCCGTCGCGAACTTATCAACGCCGTCGATGCCCAAGCAACCGCCGTACTCGCCGTCGGATCTATTGCGCGCAGCGAACGGGCCGAAGTGATCAAGAAGCTCGAAGCCGAGATCGCAAGTCACGGGCGCCAACAGGTCGTCGACAAAGTCGCGTACACCTGGTTCAACCGCATCATTGCGCTGCGATTCATGGACGCCCGCGGCTATACAAACGCTGGGGTTGTCTCACCC
>JANYGT010000294.1 GCA_025362355.1 Lacisediminihabitans sp.
GCCGAGATCTCCGATTTGGACAAAATGAATGGCACAGATCCCCATCAGTGCGTTTTCCTGCAACACCACGTTGCCCCGAAAACGCGGTGATCTCGGCGGACAACTCACCTGTCAATCGGACAGATTGAATGGCACGGGACACGAATGCAGTGTCGTCGTGGCATTCTGATTCCACCGTTTAAGGCGCTAATTGTCCGCCTTGGCGGTAGGTGCCCGCTGCTTGTGTCCCAAGCACGGTATGCAGCGGGCACCGCCTCTTTCTGGTCAGAGCATCATTACTTTGGCTCTGACAGACCTAGAGCAGCGCATACGGCGCCGGCGGGGTCTTCCGAAGGGAAGAATCCGACTCGCCCATCCGCCAGCGTGCAGGGCACCAACTGTGGCACTGCAAAGACTTTGCCATCTTGGCTCGACGGCTGATAGGTCTCGAATCTTCCGATTCGCCACACGGCCGCGCACATGTCAGCTCCGCGAGAGACTTGATCCTTGGTCGACGGCGCACTCGATGGAACGGTCCCACTCTCTGTTGCCGGTGCCACGGTGGTGTGTGTGGAGGCCAGATCGTCGGCCGCGTAGCACTCCGCGGTGTTCATCATGGTGGATGACGCTTGTGCCACGACTAATGCTCCGGCCGTCCCTCCGATGACGAGAGCTGCGGCACCCGCAATCGCGGTCACACGATGCGTTACCGTCCGGCGGCGAGCCCGGGCCGTCGATGCGGTGGAAATGTTATGCAGGAGGCGGTCAAGGTCTGCTTCGCTGGGCGGTTCCAGGATGGTGTGATTCATGGTGTGCTTCCTTTCAAAGTTCTCAGTTCCCCGCGAAGTCGCTGCCTAATGCGTGCCAGCCGGTTTCGAACCGCTCCGGGGGTGGTGCTCAAGACCTGCGCAGCCTGGGCATACGTCGATCCATCTACCAGGCATATTTCGTAGACGGTTTGGTCGATTTCGGAGAGTTCTGCCACCGCGGCATCCAGGCTGGTGCGGAGTTCGGCCGCGATCACCAACTCGTCGGCTCCGGGCGATGCCAGACGCTCTTGTTCGTGCTCGTCACTCGACTCGTTGAGCATCCGTTTGGTCTTGGCGCGGTTGCGGTTGAAGCTCTTGTATCGTGTCGTCGTCAGAAGCCACGGGAGTGCCGAACGATCAATCAACGCCGACACTTTCAGCCGTTCGAGCGCAGTCACGAAGGTCTCTTGGACTACGTCTTCCACTTCGTCCCGCGATTGCATGAGCGTTCCGGCGTAGGCATAGACCGCCCGAACGTGACGACGATAAAGCTGCGTTAACGCGTCGCGGTCGCCCGATTGCATGCAACTCACCAGCGTGTGGTCGTCGCACCCCTGCCCGCGATCCACGGCAACGTTCCGCTGGTCGGTGTCGATCGTCGTCATATCTAGTAAGTGTCGCAAATAGCGAATTCGTCTCACGGATTTGCAAAAGTTCTTTCAAAAACAGTTGACCGGCGGCTTTGCGAGAGCGAGCATGACTACTGTCCGAGCCTTTCGGACGTTCATTTTTCTTGGGAGAAAATATGGCAATTCGATTTACTGCGCGCAAAAGATTCGCTCTGCTCGCGCTCGTCGGGGCAGTAGCCCTCTCAATTGGCGGTGCTGGCGCGGCGAATGCAGCACCAACTTCCCCGCCGCCGCCGATCATTCACGGCTCCGGAGACCACTGCTCGTTCAACATCGACACCAACGTGATGGTGTGCGCCGACCAAGAGAGCCAGCTCGCCAGTGCCGTCGTCGCGGCCACCGGTAAAGAAGCGGTCAAAGCAGACGGCTCGGCGAAGTTTTCGCCCCAGGTCAACACCGTCGTTGGCACGATCTATTCGTTCCCCAGCTACGGAGGACGGTCCTTGGACCTCGTCACGTCGAGCAACTGCCAAACCTCGTTGATCTCGTACACGAACCTCGCGACCATCGGGTGGGACAACGACATCGACTCGTTCAAGAGCTACAGCGGATGCAAAACCACGCTCTGGGAGAACACAGGCTTCACCGGATCCAAGTACGGGCCGTACGTCGACAAGACGAGCATCGGCGTCATCGCCAACCAGGCATCATCGATCACCTGGGGCAACTAGGGGTGTTGGTAACGGTGCTGTTACCAGCCCCAATCCGCCGAGTCAGATGGTTGGGCACGTTGCGAAGTGGGCTCGATTAGGGCTTCGCTGTACGGGTCTTTGCCTTTGC
>JANYGT010000044.1 GCA_025362355.1 Lacisediminihabitans sp.
GGAGATCGAGCGACGCGGCTTCGGCGAAGACCGGATCCTTTTCGCGAGCGACGCCCCGTGGGGAGACCACGAGGGCGAGCTCGCCCGCATGCACAGCGCTGTGCGTGATACAGAACTGGCGCGACTCTTCCTTCGGGATAATTTCGCGGCCCTCTACAGCTAGGGCTAACGCTCGAGCGGCAGATCCAGTGGCTCCACCTGTTTCACACCGACCAGTACCTTTCCGCCAGCGTAGAAGGAGTCACCCGTGTCTGACATCGAAGAAACCATCACCGAGAACATCGCAAAATCGCTCGCCGAGATCCCGCACCCGTCGCTTCCGAAGGGCAGCAACATCTACGGGTCGACGAAGATCTTTCCCGACTATCAGGCCTCGGAGGGGCAGAGTTACTTCACGCTGATCCATGGCATCGCGCACGAGTCATCCGTGAGTTTCGTCGCCATCCTGCAGGCCACCAGGGCGCTGCGCAAGGGCTTCGAGTCGGCGATCTACTTCTACGGCCCCGGCGCCATGAACTGCATGGACACCCGCGGATTCCCGACCACCGGAGACAGCGCCTTCCCCGGCGAGCAGAACATCAACGACTCCTTGAAGACGTTCATCGCCGAGGGCGGAACGGTGTTCTGCTGCCGCTTCGGGCTGTCGCTGCACGGTCTTCGCGAGGAGGACCTGATCGAGGGCGTCATCCCCGCGCACCCGCTGGATGTTCAGGATGCGGTCATCCACTACGCCAACAAGGGCGCGATCATCAACTCCACCTACAACCTCTAGGGTCGAGCGGTCGTGAGCACACCGCAGGTGAAAGACACGGTCTCGACGCGGGTCGACATCGCCCTGCTGGGCATCCGGGTGAATGCTCCGGTGCAGCGGACGGGCGGCGCCGGTCCGAGCGACGACGGGCATCTGCTCTTCGAGGGTATGAGTGCCGCGATCCCGATCAACCAGACGAGTCCGTATTCCGTCACGAACGGACGCCTGCTGCTGGACGGCGCGGACCTCGGCCTCGACGTCACCCCCGTGAAGCGCCCGCGGTTCTACGATCTCGAGACGGCCGACGGCATCAGCTACGAGAAGATCGCGAAGCTGCACGGCTCGAATGTGCTCGCGACGACGGTCGTGCAGTCGTGCATGCGCTACGGCGAGGCAGACCGCTGCCGATTCTGTTCGATCGAGGAATCGCTGACGAACGGGCTGACCATCGAGGTGAAGACACCGGCGATGATCGCGGAGGTCGCGGAGGCCGCGTACCGCCTCGACGGCGTGACGCAGCTGATCATGACGACCGGCACATCCAAGGGTCGAGATCGCGGCGCGACCCATCTCGCACGCTGTGTGAAGGCGGTGAAGACGGTCGTTCCCGAGCTCGAGATCCAGGTGCAGTGCGAGCCGCCGGCGAACCTGTCGACGATCACCGACCTCTACGACGCCGGGGCCCGCTCGATCGGAATCCACGTCGAGTCGATGGATGACGACGTTCGCGCGAAGTGGATGCCCGGCAAGTCGACCGTGTCGCTCGACGAGTACCGCGCCGCCTGGCGCGAGGCCGTGCGCGTCTTCGGCCACAACCAGGTCAGCACCTACCTGCTCGTCGGAATGGGCGAGGATCCGGACGAGATGGTCGCCGGCGCCCAGGAGCTCATCGACATGGGCGTCTACCCGTTCGTCGTTCCGTTCCGCCCGCTGAAGGGCACGCTCGCGACCGATGTCGACCACGCGCCGCCGCCGACGAGCGCTGTGCTGCACGACATCACGTCCCGGGTGGCGACAGCGCTGCAGCTTGCCGGGATGCACGGATCGGATCAGAAGGCCGGCTGCGCGGCCTGTGGTGCGTGCAGCGTGCTGAAGACGGCGGGCGCATGATGCTCGACGTCTCGGTGCTGACCGGAGGTTCGGCGGTCACGTCCGCGCCCGCGTTTCTCATCCAGCGCGCGGAGAGCGCGTCGGAACTCGCTGCCTACCATCGCCTGCGCCGCGAGGTCTTCGTCGACGAGCAAGGTCTCTTTGCCGGGTCGGATCTCGATGAGGTGGACGACGATGCGCGTACCGTCGTACTCATCGCGCGGGACGCCGCGGGCGAGGTGCTCGGCGGGGTGCGGCTCGGGCCAGCTCACGAGGGCCGCGATCTCGGCTGGTGGAACGGCGGACGGCTGGTCGTCTCGCGCGGCGCCCGGGCATCCGCTCACGCCGGTGCCGCGCTCGTTCGCGCGGCCTGCGCACATGCCGAGCAGAGCGGTGTGCTGCGCTTCGACGCGACGGTGCAGGTGCAGAATCGCTCGCTGTTCGATCGGCTCGGCTGGGTGGCCTACGGGTCGGCGACGATCGCCGGCGTCGAGCACGTGCGGATGCGGTGGCCGATCGATCGCATCGAGCGGCTGGCGGCATCCAGCAAATCGTTCCTCGCCGGGTTGCTCGGTGTGGCGCCAGGGGGCCCCGGTTTCGTCGGCGACGACGGCGCGCCGATCGCCGGAACGGATGTGATCGCCGCGTGCGACGCCATCCTGCCGTCCCTCGTCGAACGCGATCCGGAGTGGGCCGGCTGGTGCGCCGTGCTCGTCAACGTGAACGACCTGAGCGCGATGGGGGCCGGGGTCGTCGGACTCTTCGATGCGCTCGGTGCGCGCGACGCATCCTTCGCCAGCCGGGTCTTCTCCGGTCTTCGGAAGGGCGCGGAGGCGTGGGGAGCCCCGATCCTGGGCGGGCACACGCAACTCGGCGTTCCGGCATCCCTCTCCGTTACGGCACTCGGCCGAACGACGAACCCGATCCCCGGCGGCGGTGGGCGAGCCGGCCACGCCGTATCGGTGTCGGTCGACACGACCGGAGGGTGGCATCCTCGCTACAGCGGAGTGCAGTGGGACTCGACGTCCGGCCGCAGCGGAGAAGAGCTCCGCGCGATGGCCGGCATGGTCGCTCACGCCGCGCCGGATGCCGCCAAGGACCTCAGCATGGCCGGGCTCGTCGGCACCCTCGGCATGATGGCCGAGGCGAGCGGATGCGGCGCCGTGCTCGACGTTGCCGATATTCCACAACCGGCATACGTGCAGACCGGGGATTGGCTCACCTGCTTCCCGGGTTTCGGGATGCTCACGGCCGACCGCTCCGGCGAGGGCCGGATGTCGTCGCCCCTCGTCGAAACCGCGGAGTGCGGCACTCTCACGACGGGCAGCGGGGTGCAGCTGCGCTGGCCGGACGGACTCACGACGATCGCGGTCAGTGGCACTGTCACCGGACTCGGAAGGGCATGACCATGACCACCTTTGCCGCTGCGTCGGCCAACTTCGGCCGAGACCTCGAAGAGAACTACCGCACCATCGAGACACTTCTCGAAGAGTCGCGGGCCAAGAAAGTACAGCTTCTCGCCCTTCCGGAGGCGGCGCTCGGAGGTTATCTGTCGAGCCTCGGCGGCCCGGAGGATTCTCGCAAGCCGAAGTCGCTTCCGCCCGCCTTGCGCATCGATGGCCCGGAGATCGCACGCGTGATCGAGATGGCCGGCGACATCGTCATCGTGCTCGGAATCTGCGAGGCGGCGCAGGGGGACGAGCACGCCGTCATCCGCTACAACACCGCCGTCGCGCTCGACGGCTCCGGCGTGCTCGGCGTGCATCGCAAGGTGCACCAGCCGCTCGGGGAGAACCTGTCGTATGCCGCCGGCGAGTCGTTCGACGCCTTCGACACCCCGGTCGGTCGCATCGGCATGATGATCTGCTACGACAAGGCCTTTCCCGAATCGGCGCGGGCGCTCGCGCTCGACGGAGCGGAGATCATCGTCTGCATCTCGGCCTGGCCCGGCTCTCGAACGGGGGCGAGCGAGGATCTCGCGGAGGACCGCTGGACGAAGCGCTTCACTCTCTTCGACCAGGCCCGCGCGCTCGAGAACCAGGTCGTCTGGGTGGCATCCAACCAAGCCGGCACGTTCCATTCGCTTCGCTTCGTCGGCAGCGCGAAGATCGTCGGACCGGGTGGCGACATCCTCGCGACGACGGGCGTGAGTGCCGGTCTCGCCGTCGCGGATGTGGATGTCGCGGAGGTGCTCGCGACGGCCCGCCGCTCGATGTTCCACCTCCGTGACCGCCGGCCCGATGCCTACGCCGACGCGGATCGCGAATGGGAGGCCGCGAATGCCTGAGATGACGTTCACCGTGCGCTGGCCCGACGGGACCGTCGCGGAGTGCTACTCGCCCTCCCTTGTGATGCACGATCACCTCGAAGCCGGCGCGAGGTATCCACTTCACCTGTTCGTCGCCAAGAGCTCCGCGGCACTCGACATCGCGAGCGCGCGGGTCCGTGCGAAATACGGATTCGAGTGCACCTCGGCGATGCAGCAGAAGTCGGAGATCGTGGCTGCGGCATCCGCGTTCCCGCCGATGTCGATCGTCGAGGTCGTCGCGATGCATCCACCGCTGGAGGCATGACGTGACGACATTCGAGGATGGCTCGCACTACGACACCGTGATCGTCGGAGCCGGCCAGGCCGGACTCTCGCTCAGCAGATTGCTGACGGATGACGGCATCGCCCACGTGCTGCTCGAACGCGAGACGATCGCGCACGAGTGGCGGTCAGGGCGCTGGGACAACTTCACCCTCGTCACCCCGAACTGGCAGTGCCGCCTTCCCGGATGGACCTACGACGCCGGCGACCCCCACGGATTCATGAAGCGCGACGCTGTGCACGCCTTCGTCCGCGATTACGCAGCCTCCTTCGATGCACCGGTCGTCGAGGGTGTGGAGGTCATCGGGCTCGTTCGGAATGATGCAGGCTACACCGTGTCGACCACGCTGGGGACGGTGACCGCCGACCGCGTCGTCATCGCGACGGGCGGGTATCACCGGCCGATCATCCCGGGCTATGCGCAGCAGATTCCGGCGGGCATCCGTCAGCTGCACTCCTCTGAATACCGCAGCGCGGCAGACCTTCCGGATGGCGCCGTGCTCGTGGTCGGCTCCGGGCAGTCGGGTGCCCAGATCGCCGAAGACCTGCACCTCGAGGGTCGCCGGGTGCATCTCGCGCTCGGCACCGCTCCCCGCTGCGCGCGTTTCTACCGCGGCAGGGACTGCATCGAGTGGCTGCACGACATGGGGGTCTACGACGTGCCCGTCACCCAGCACGCCGGCGGCCTCACCAAGCGGGAGAGCACCAACCACTACATGACCGGGCGCGACGGCGGGCGCGACATCGACCTCCGCCAGTTCGCGACGGAGGGGATGCAGCTCTACGGTCGTATGACCGGCATCGACGACGGCGTCATCACGATCGCGCCGACGCTCGAAGTGTCGCTCGACCGGGCGGATGCGGTGGCCGAGTCGATCAAAGACGACATCGACGCCTACATCGCCCGCGCCGGCATCCACGCCCCCACCGAGGCGCGTTATGTTCCGGTCTGGCGTCCGCCGGTCGAGCCGCAGTCGCTCGACCTCGAGGCAGCCGGGGTGACCTCGGTCATCTGGTGCATCGGCTATCGGGCCGACTACTCCTGGGTGAAGGTCGGCGTGTTCGACGGCCAGGGTCATCCGACGCACCAGCGCGGGGTGACCGGGGCCGACGGGCTCTACTTCCTCGGGCTGCCGTGGCTCTACTCGTGGGGGTCGGGGCGCTTCGCGGGCATCGAGCGGGACGCGCGGTACCTCGCGGAGCAGCTGGCGTCGGCGCGGTCCTCCCTCCTCGACAGCGTGTCGTCGGGCCCGTGAGAATCGCACTCCTCACCTACTCGACGAAGCCCCGCGGCGGTGTCGTTCATACTCTCGCGCTCGCCGAGGCGCTGGCGGCCCGCGGCGAGGACGTCACCGTCTGGACTCTCGGACGCGACGGCGACAGCGCCTTCTTCCGCCGCGTCGACCCCTCGGTGCGGGTGCGGGTCGTGCCCTTCGCCGGCATCGACGGTGAGTCTGTCGGCCAGCGGATCGTGCGGTCGATAGCGGCCCTCCGCGCGACGTTCGAGCCGGCGCTCTACGACATCGTGCACGCGGAGGACTGCATCAGCGCGAATGCCGTGAGTGGATGCATCCGTACCATCCATCACCTCGACACCTTCACGACGCCGGAGTTGGTGCGGTGCCATGAAAGGGCGATCGTGACCCCCGTCGCGCGCATCTGCGTGTCGGAGGCGGTGGCCGCCGAGGTGCGCTCCGGATGGGGATTCTCGCCGGTCGTCATCCCGAACGGGGTCGACTCCGGGCGGTTCGCTGCCGCGGCCGGGTGCGATCCGGTCGCCCGCGACGCTCGCGGGCGGTGGACGAGCGAGCTCGGCCCCTACGTGCTCGCGGTCGGCGGCATCGAGCCGCGCAAGGGCACGATCGACCTGCTCGAGGCGTTCGCGATGCTGCGGCAGACGCATTCGGAGCACTCGCTCGTGCTCGCCGGCGGGGAGACCCTCTTCGACTACAGCGACTACCGATGGGACTTCGAACGCCGCGCACGGGAATTGGAGGTCGACTATCGCCTGCTCGGAGTGGTCGACGACGAGGCGCTTCCGTCTCTGGTCGCTGCGAGCGATGTGCTCTCGTTCGTGTCGACGAAGGAGGGCTTCGGCCTCGCCGCGATGGAGGCGCTTGCCGCCGGAGTCCCCGTGGTGGCGCGAGACCTTCCGGTGCTTCGGGAGGTGTTCGGCGACACCGTGGACTACGCGGCGGATGTGCCCGCCATCGCCGCCGCGCTCGCCCGCGCGCTCGACGGAAGCCGTGATGCCGACCGCGCATCCGCCGGGCGAGCCCTCGCCACCCGCTACACCTGGGCCTCGGCAGCGGACGCGCACCTCGAGCTCTACCGCGAGGTTTTGGCGGCGCGATGACTCCATCCGCCCCTCCGCGCCCCGTCCACCCCTTCCACACCGCGAGTCGTCGAGAATGGTCGCTTCCGGATGCGTTTGGCGACCATTTCGAACAACTCGCGGACCGGCGGGCGTGTCCGGGTCGCGAAGCGGAGGGCCGCGGATGCCCCAGCTGACGATCTCGCGCGCCATCAGCTGGCTGGCGGCGCAGCATCCGGAGCGGCTCGCCGTCCGCGACGATGAGCGCGCACTCACGCGACACGAGCTCGACGCGGAGAGCAACAGTCTCGCGCGGGCATTCGCGGCCCTCGGCGTCGGCCAGGACGACCTCGTCACGGTGACACTTCCGAACAGCGTCGAGTTCGTCGTCGCGTGCGTCGCGATCTGGAAGCTCGGCGCGACCCCGCAGCCGCTCTCACCTCGGCTGCCGATCGAGGAACGTCGTGCG
Organism: Lacisediminihabitans sp.; assembly: GCA_025362355.1. Taxonomy (GTDB): domain Bacteria; phylum Actinomycetota; class Actinomycetes; order Actinomycetales; family Microbacteriaceae; genus Lacisediminihabitans. Next base: position 7,214 of record JANYGT010000044.1, read on the forward strand.
ATCGTCGAGCTCGCGGATTCCGCGCTCGTGGTTGGCGCGACACCTGGCGAGTTTCCCGGGCGACCGACGATCGAGAAAGGATTCCTGCCGGCGGTCGATGCGGGAGAGTTGCCGGATGCGGCCGCCACGAGCTGGAAGGCTCCGACCTCGAGCGGGAGCACAGGGCATCCGAAGATCGTGTTGGCGGCAGCGTCGGCGACCATCGATCCGCAGCAGTGTGTCGCCGAATTCATCCCGCGCGAGGCCGTCCAGCTCGTGGCCGGCCCGCTCACCCACTCGGCGCCATTCACCTATTCGATGCGCGGACTGATGACCGGCCACAGCCTCGTCGTGCTTCCGCGGTTCGACGAGCGCCGGGTGCTCGACGCGATCGATGCGCACGCAATCACCTGGCTGATGCTGGTTCCGACGATGATGCATCGCATCCTGAACCTGCCGAAGGCCGTGCGCGACGGCGCGAGTCTCGCGTCGCTCGAGTCGTTCGTGCACCTCGGGGCTCCCTGCGATCCGCAGCTGAAGCGCGCCTTCATCGACTGGCTCGGCCCACAACGCGTCGTCGAGCTGTACGCCGGAACGGAGTCGTCCGGCCTCACGATGATCACCGGTGAGGAGTGGCTCGACCACCCCGGCTCGGTCGGACGCCCGATCGGCGGATCCCGGATGCGCGTGGTCGACGGGCGCGGAAACGAGCTGCCTCCCGGCCAGGTCGGCCGCATCGAGATGACGCGCGACGGCGGACCGACCTACCGCTACCTCGGTCGCGACACCCCGACAGCGACCTGGAGCACCCTCGGAGACCGCGGTCTCCTCGACGAGGACGGCTACCTCTGGGTGATCGACCGGGAGGAC
>JANYGT010000110.1 GCA_025362355.1 Lacisediminihabitans sp.
TCGCCGACGCGGTCGCCGCGTCGAGATCCGGCTGGCCGGGCTCGGCCGGGGGAAACCAGGTGTAGCCGTCGCCGAGCGTCATCGGCGCTCGAAGGGAGGCGAGCACGGCGTCCGGGGGAAGCAGCGGAGCGAGCGAGATCAGGTCGCGCTCGTGAGATCCGCGGCCGTGCAGGAGGACGAGAAGCGGCCGGGTCGCGAGGGCCTCGTCACGGCCGACGGGGTCGACCGACCAGACGACGACCTCGGCTGACAGGTGGATGGCGGGGGTCTCGGGCACCCGACAAGCCTAAGCCGCGCGGCCGGCCGGCAGCCATCACGGCCGATGCCCTTGTCGAACCTCCGGGCGCTACTCCGGCCCGAGCAGGGCGGTCGCCACCGTCGTGTGCACGGACTCGTCGTTGCTCGGGTGGAAGGAGCCGGCGATCACGTCGCGGTAGAGCCGACCGAGTTCGCTCGACGACGAGAACGACGCTCCCCCGGAGATCGCCATCGCCGCATCGACCACCTCTTTCGCGGTGCGCGTCGCCCGCGACTTGATTCCGACGAGGGCACGGAACCACTGGTCGCCGTGATCGACGAGGGTGTCGACATCCCGAGCGAGCGTGTCAACCTGCGGCTGGAGCGCATCCTGGGCGAGAGCCGCATCCGCGAGACGCCAGCGGACGCCCGGGCTCTTGTCTTTCGTGAGGCCCGTTCGAGCGGACGACTTCCCCGTCACCGATTCGACCGCGAGTTCGAGCGCCCGCTGGCCGATTCCGGTGTAGACGGCGGCGATGAGGATCTCGAAGTTCGCGAAGATCCCGAAGATCAGGGGGTCGCCGCTCGGGCCGGGCTTCAGCCGCCGTACGATGCGATCCGCCGGGACGACCACCCCGTCGAGCACGGTCGTGTTGCTCTGGCTCGCCCGCATGCCGATGGTGTCCCAGTCCTCGCGGGTGCTGATCCCGGGGCTCACTGCGGCCGGGTCGTCACGGCTCACGAAGCCGTGCACGAGCCTCGGGGCATCCGCCGACTCGGTGTCGAGGCCGAACATGCCGAGACGCGTCCAGGCCGGGGAGAGACTCGTGAAGATCTTGGTTCCGCTGAACGCATAGCCGCCGTCCGGATGCGGCTTCGCCTCCGTCGTCGAACCGAAGAGCACGAGATCGTTGCCGGCCTCGCTGATGGCGAACGCGAAGACCTCGCCGGCCGCCGCCTCCGTCAGCACGAACTCGAGTGAGTCGTCGCCGCGATCGCGCAGGGTCTTCGCGACGCCGGTCCAGACCAGGTGCATGTTCACGGCGAGCGCCGTCGCCGGGGCCGCGGCCGCCAGCCGCGTCTGCTCGCGGGTGAGCTGCTGCAGGGTGAGGCCGAGGCCACCGAGCTCGAGCGGGACGAGTGCCCTGAGGTAGCCGGCCGCCTTCAGCTCGGCGAGGTCTTCGGTCAGGAAGCTGTTCTCGCGGTCGTACCGGGCAGCCCGGGAATGGATGCGGGCGAGGAGGTCGTCGTCGAGAACGGTCACCCGTCAAGTCTCACACCGACCGCGGTCGGGCGCGGGGCTGTCACAGGCATGGTCCAGACTGGAAGCGATGACTTTCTCGACCGAGCCGGAGGGTGCGCTGCCCGGCGACCCGGAGCAGCCGACCCCACCCCTCGAACGCCGTTCGCGCTTCGTCGATCTGACCCCGCTTCGCGAATCGCCCGCGTTCGCACGGCTCTGGGCCGGCGGGGCGATCTCGGGAATCGGGGCTCAGCTCACGATCGTGGCCGTCGGGTTGCAGATCTACGAGCTGACCCATTCCACCCTCGCCGTCTCCCTCATCGCCGCGTTCGCGCTTGTTCCGATGATCGTCTTCGGGCTCTACGGCGGGATGCTCGCCGACGCCTTCGACCGCCGCCTTCTGCTCGTGATCTCCGCCTTCCTCGCCTGGGGTTCGACGATCACGCTCGTCGTGCTCGCCGTGACGGGAGTCGGGGTGGTCTGGCCGTTCTATCTGATCACGACCGTGAATGCGGTGGCCGCGACGGTCATCCAGACCGTGCGGTCGGCCGTGACTCCGCGGCTGCTCCCCGCGCGGCTGCTGCCCTCCGCCGCGGCGCTGAACGGCATCGGATTCGGCGTGCAGCTCACCGTCGGACCCGCCCTCGCCGGAGTGCTCGTCGCCGCGGTCGGGTTCGGCTGGACGTACTCGGTGGATGTCGTGCTCTTCCTGAGCGCGTTCGTCGGCATCTTCTCGCTGCCGAAACTCGCCCCCGTCGGCGAGGTCCAGCGGCCGGGGCTCGCCTCGCTGCGCTACGGGCTCGACTTTCTCCGGAGGGCACCGAACATCCGAGTCTCGTTCGTCGCGGACATCATCGCGATGACCTTCGGGCAACCCCGGGTGCTCTTCCCTGCGGTCGCGTCGCTCGTGCTCGGCGGTGGTCCGATCACGGTCGGGATCCTCACGGCGGCCGGCGCCGTCGGGGCGCTGCTCAGCAGCATCTTCTCCGGTCGGCTGGGAACGGTTCGGTGGCACGGTCGCGCCATCCGCTCGGCGATCATGGTCTACGGGGCCTTCATCGCGGCGTTCGGCATCCTGCTCCTCGTCACGGAAGTCGTCATCCATCCGCGGGTCACGACATCCTTCGCCCATGCGTCACTTGTCGGGATAGCGATCGCCGCGGTGCTGCTCGCGGGCGCCGGGGCATCCGACAACGTCAGCTCGATCTTTCGAAGCACCATGTTGCAGACCGCCGTGCCCGACAACATGCGAGGACGCCTGCAGGGCATCTTCACCGTGGTCGTGACCGGGGGCCCCCGCGTCGGCGACATCTACGTCGGGCTGATCGCCTCCCTCGGCGCGCTCTGGCTTCCGCCGCTGCTCGGGGGTGTGCTCATCATCGTGCTGCTCGCGACCCTCGTGCGGGTGCAGCGCGGATTCCTCGCCTACGACGCGCTGAGCCCGACGGCCTAGCTGGTCTGAGCTGCGGTGGTAGGCGTGTGCCATGTCGGCTCCGACCCCGCAGGGCTGACCCCGCAGGGCTGATGTAATTCGCGCTCAGATAGGCGGCGGCTATCTGAGCGCGAATTACATCACCCAACGGAGAGAGGGCGGAACATCGTCGAACGCACCTTCGCCACCCCTACGACAACCCCGATGTCACTCACCACTGGGGCAGCGGCGGGCTGAGCCATCACCGTGTGCACCAGAGCAACAGCAGACATAGCAGGAAAGCCGGGACCGTGCGAACAGGCTTCCAGAGCTCAAGAACTCAAGAACTCAGCGTGATGCCCCTCGGCAGCTCGCCGGTCGCAACGAGGTACAACCGCTGCGTCGCGCGGGTCATCGCGACGTAGAGCGCCCCGGCCCCGCGTTCGGATGCCGCGACGATCCCGCCAGGGTCGACGACGATGACGGCGTCGAATTCGAGACCCTTCGCGTCCTGAGGGGTGAGAAGCGCGATCTCGCTCGTGAGTCCGGCCGGCCCGAGCCCGAGGGCGCTGCCGAACTCTGCGCCGAGGCGCCCGGCAAGCTCGTCGAGGTCGGCGGGGAGAACGATGACCGCGACGGTCCCGCCAGCCTCGAGCGCTCGCTCACGGCGCACGGCATCCACTGCATCCGTGAGCACCGCGATCGGCCATTCGCTCTCGCGTACGGCCCGCGACGGCGTGACCGGCAGCCCGTGCGCGATCGCCATCGATTCGGCGACGGTCGCGATCTGGCTCGGCGTGCGGTAGTTGACGGTGAGTTCTTCGAGCCGCCAGCGATCACCCTCCGGCGAGCCGTTCAGCAGGGGTTCGAGCGCGTCACGCCAGCTGACGGATGCCGCTGCCGACGCCGCCTGCGCGATGTCACCGACGATCGTGAACGATCGGAGCGGCCCGCGACGCAGGAGCAGTCGCCACTGCATCGGCGAGAGTTCCTGGGCCTCGTCGACGACGACGTGGCCGTAGGTCCACGACCGGTCGGCCGACGCCCGCTCCGCCGTCGTGCCGCGGTCGGCGAACTCGGTGAAGTTGTCGGCGAGGTCTTTGGCGTTGACCTGGCCCTTGACGTCCATGTTCTTGATCGCGGCCTCGGCGTTCTCGATGTCGCGCTTGCGCTGCTGTTTCTGCTCACGCTTCTCGGCGGCATCCACCAGGTCGTAGGCTCCGAGCAGTTCGGCGGCCTCGTCGAGCAGCGGGACATCCGAGATGGTGAACGGCTCGTCCCGTGCACGACGGAGCAGCGCCCGGTCGGCCGGAGACCAGTTCGGCGTGAGCTCGGCGAGCCACTGCGGACGTGCGTAGAGATCTTGAACGAGTTTCTGCGGTGTGAGCGGAAGCCAGGCGGTGTTGAGCGCGACCCGCACGTCGTCGGAGCTGCGCAGGTCTTCGCGCAGCATGGGGAGGTCGGACTCGTCCATCGAGTTGCCGTTCGATTTCAGCTGGGCGAGCCACTCCCGGGAAAGCGCACCGAGCGCGGCCTTCACGAAGGTCACGCGCGCCTCGTTGTAGGGCTTTCCACCCTCCCGCGCGCGGTTCATCGCGGTCTGTACGAGCTGCGGATCGAGGGTCAGCCGGTCGCCGTTGACCTCGAGCTGCTGGGGCTCGGATGGCACACGCTGGCGGGATCGCACTGCGCGGCCGATGAGCGCCGCCATCGAGAGGCGGCCCTTGATCCGCGCGACGGCCGGGGCATCCTCGGCCGAGACATCCACGCCGGGGTAGAGCTGGCCGACGCTCGCCAGCACGACCCCGGTCTCGCCGAGCGAGGGCAGCACGGCCTCGATGTACTGCAGGAACGACCTCGACGGACCGACGATCAGCACGCCGGAATTGCGCAGCCGCTCGCGATTCGAATACAGCAGATAGGCGGCGCGGTGCAGGGCCACCGCGGTCTTGCCCGTTCCGGGGCCACCCTGCACGACGAGCACACCGCGGAGTTCTGACCGGATGATGCGGTCCTGCTCGGCCTGGATGGTGGCGACGATGTCGGACATCCGCCCGGTGCGCTCCGACGAAAGCGCCGCGAGGAGTGCGCCCTCCCCCTGCAGCTCGGCCGTGTCGCCCTCGAGCAGGCTCGCATCGAAGATCTCGTCCTCGACGCGGATGATGGCGCGACCTTTCGACACGAGGTGGCGGCGGGCGCGTGCCCCGAGCGGGTTCGCGGCGGTCGCCTGGTAGAAGGCGCTGGCCTGCGGAACACGCCAGTCGAGCAGGATCGGCTGGAGATCTTCGTCGCGAAGGCCGATGCGGCCGATGTACCGGAAGGGGCTGCCATCCTCATCCACGCGATCGAGTTCGAGCCGGCCGAACGCGAGCCGCTCGTCGACCTCGCGCAGCTGCACGATGCGGTCCTCGTAGATGCGGGCGAAGGTGTCACGCTCTGAGCGCCCCTGGTGATTTCCGCCGACATCCAGAAGCCTGATCGCGGCGAGCTGCTGCTCGGCCTCCAGTTTAAGGGCGTCGAGTCGCGCGTAGAGCGTCGCGACATACTGCTGTTCACGCTGGAGTTCTCGATCGACCACCGGTGCGTACGCCCCCTGCAATGCGGAAAAGTTCGAAGCGGATGCATCCGCCCGCGTATCGGAAACGCGGGTATTTATTTTACAGAGGTGCGCTATCGCGATTTACCCGCGGGGGCTGCGCGGCAGCGCGGCGATGGCCGCGCGATCGGCGACGATCGCCTCGAGCAGCTCGGCCTCGGTGCGGCTGGCGCCGATGCGGTCTTTGCCGTTGACGAGTTTCTCGCGGGTGAAGGCGAGGCGGGTCGCATCCAGTACGAACGCCTTGTACGGCCGTTTTACATTGTTGCGGGCGGCCCAGGCGATCCCCTGCCGCCGACCCGCGGCCGTCGACAGCAGCGCCACCTCGCTCGGGGTGAACCAGCCGGCCGCGGCGTATTCGTTGAGCCGGCGTCGCGTGAGCTGCTGTTCGTGTCGCCGCAGCAGGACCACACCGGTGATCGCCAGGCCGAACAGCGGCACCTGGATGAACAGGTAGTAGACGAACCAGTTGGTCGCCCAGTAGCTCGCGCTGTTCCAGAATGCGTGAAGCAGCACGGCCGGCACCAGTCCGATGAGGAAGTAGCCGATCGCCCCGAACCGACTGGTGCGCGTCGCCGCGATGCCGAGCAGCAGGCCGGTCGCCGACGTGAACATGACATGGGCGAATGGCGACAGCACCGCGCGCAGCAGGAACGTCTCGCCGACCCCCGCGCCGAGCCCCTTGTCGTCGATGATCGCGAGCCCGAAATACTGCAGATTCTCGGTGAAGGCGAATCCGATCGCGATCGTCGCCCCATAGACGATCCCGTCGATCGGACCGTCGAAGTGACTGCGCATCACCCAGAGGAGGATCAGGATGCCGATCCCCTTCGCCGACTCCTCGATGACCGGCGCCTGGATGGCGCTCTCGAAGAACATCGCCCCGGCGGAGTTCCCGATGCCGTTCCTCGCCTCGAAGGCCTGCGTCAGGCCGGAGAACACGAGGGCGATGAACACCGCAGCCGCCGCGCCCCAGAGGAAGGCGAAGAGCAGCACCGGTCGCGGTTCGGGCTCCCACCGATCGATCCAGCGGATGCCGAGCAGCACGATCGCGAGCGGAAAACTGGCGAGGAGCGAGGCGTAGAGAAGAGCGGTTGGGCCGAGAACGGCGAAGAGATACAGGATGACGATGACGAGGATGACCGACAGCACGATGAATCCGAGCACCGCGAGCACGATGACCCCGACATTCTGCCGCGGTCGCGTGCGCACGACGGGCTGGCCGACACGCTCGACCACGGGGTCGGCGTTGATCGCGACCCCCTCGGGTGTGCTGCCTGGCGAGAATGTCATCGACCCAGCCTAGGGAATCGACGGTGCCGCGTGCTTCGCGACACCGTGACAACCGGAGCAGCGCACCCCGTCAGAGCATCTTGCCGGGGTTCATGATCGAGAGCGGATCGAACACGAGCTTGATCGAGCGCTGCAGCTCGAGCTGGTCGTCGCCGAGTTCATCCCGCATCCAGCGCCGCTTGAGGATGCCGACCCCGTGTTCGCCGGTGAGCGTTCCGCCGAGGGCGAGGGCCGCGGTGAACAGTTCGTGGGCCGCGCTCCAGACCGCCTCGGGAACCTCTCCGTCCGCCGCCGGTGTGTAGACGAAATTCGGATGCAGGTTGCCGTCACCGGCGTGGGCGACCGTCGGGATGCCGAGCCCGTAGCGATCCGCGATGACCGCTATCTCGGCGAAGATCTGGGGCAGCGCGCTGCGCGGCACGGCGACATCTTCGATCAGCACGGTGCCCTGTGCTTCGAGCGCGGGATGGAAGGCACGCCGGATCTCGAACAGTCGTTCGCCCTCCTCAGGGTCGGACGTGACTTCCGCGTCACCGCCGTGCGAGCGGATGATCGCCACGGCCGCCGCGGATTCGCTCGCGCTTCCCGCGCCATCCGTCTGCACCAGCAGGAAGGCACCACCGCGCCCGGCGAGGGGAAGGTCGAGGTAGCGGCCGATGGCAGTGAGGGCCGCGGAGTCGAGCAGTTCCATCGCCGCCGGACGGATGCCGGCTGCGCTGATCGCCGCCGACGCACCGGCGGCCGACACGATGTCGGGGAAGAAAGCGGCGATCGTCGAGACGGTCCCCGACTGCGGGGGACGCAGCTTCAGCGTCGCCTCGACGATGATGCCGAGCGTTCCCTCGGATCCGATCATCAGCGCGGTGAGGTCGAGGCCCGTGACGCCCTTCACGCTGCGATGCCCGAGGGTGAGCAGTCGTCCGTCGGCGAGCACGACCTTCAGGCCGAGCACCGCCTCCCGCGTCACGCCGTATTTCGCGCAGAGCAACCCGCCGGCGTTGGTCGCGATGTTGCCGCCGACGGTCGAGATCGCCTTGCTCGCAGGGTCGGGCGCGAACCACAGCCCGTGCTCGGCGAGCAGCACGTTCAGCTCCGCGTTGATGATGCCCGGCTCGACGACCGCGAGCTCATCGGCGACCGAGATCTCGAGGATGCGATCCATCGCGATGGTCGACAGCACGATCTCCCCGGCGCTCGCGATCGCCCCGCCGGCGAGGCCCGTTCCGGCACCGCGCGGCACCACGGGAATTCGGAACTCGGTCGCGATCCGCATCGTCGCCCGCACGTCGGCGACGGAGCGCGCGGTCACGATGGCGAGCGGCGTGCTGCGCGAATCGTGGCCGGACTTGTCGCTCGTCGCGGCGGCCAGATCGATCGGATCGAACGAGACCGCGTCACCGAGTGCGCCGCGAAGCGCCTCGAGAACATCACTCACGCGCGGGCGCCAAGCCAGATGCCCCACGCCTCGGCTGCGGCGTCGATGGCGGCCCGCTGCGGAACGGAGGGCACGGCACCGAGCACCTGCACGGAGAGCGCGGCGGCGACCGAGGCGAAGGTGGCGGCATCCGCGAATCCGCGCCCGTCTGCGATGGCGGCGGCGAAAGCCCCGCAGAACGTATCTCCGGCCCCGGTCGTATCGAGGGCGTCGACCTTCGGGGCCGTGATTCTCGCCACCTCCGACCCGCGCTCGTAGAGCACCGAGCCCTTCGACCCGAGTGTGACGATAAGGCGATCGACCGAGTTCGCGAGGGAGACGGATGCCGCCGCGACATCGTCGGACGCGCCGATGATGCGCGCCTCGTGCTCGTTGACGATGAGCACGTCGAGCTGCTCGAGCAGATGCGCGCCGATCGCGGTCGCGGGAGCGGCGTTCAGCATCACGATCGCCCCGGCCGAGTGCGCGACCGACGCGGCGGCGAGCACGGTGTCGAGAGGCAGTTCGAGCTGCATCAGCACGACGGCTGCGCGCCCGAGCTGCGCGCGATCATCCGCCGTGAGCCCGGCGACGGTGGCGTTCGCGCCCGACGCGACGATGATCGTGTTCTCACCGGACCCATCGACGACGATGAAGGCCTGGCCGGTCTCGTTCCCCGGCTCGGCGGTTCGCAGCAGTCGCGTGTCGATCGCCGCCTCGTGCATCGTGGCCCCGAGGGCCCGCCCGTTGTCATCGTCGCCGATCGCGCCGATGAAGGCGGTGGATGCCCCGGCCCGCGCCGCCGCGATCGCCTGGTTCAGGCCCTTACCGCCCGGATACCTCGCGGCACTGTCGGCCAGCAGCGTCTCCCCCGGCTGCGGGATGCGCTTCACCGCGAACACGATGTCCATGTTCGCGCTGCCGACGATCGTGACGCCGTGTCTTGGGCCTTCACGGAGAGTGTCGGCATCCGTGCCTGCAACGCTGCTCATCCGGCAAGATTACCGTCCGTGCGGCCGTGTCCGATTACCGCTAGTGGATGTCGGTGGCCGCTGCGAGACTCGTCGGGTGAGCATCACTCCCGCAGCTGCCGTCCGTGCCGACGATCCCCTCTTCGCCGAACGCTACCGCGCCATGTCGTCCCGGGACGAGCGCTTCGACGGACAGTTCATCAGCGGCGTGCACTCCACCGGCATCTATTGCCGGCCGAGTTGCCCGGCGATGACCCCGAAGCCGTCGAACGTCACCTTCTATCGCACGTCGGCCGCCGCGCACGAGGCCGGCCTCCGCGCCTGCAAACGCTGCCAGCCGGATGCCGTACCCGGGTCGCCGGAGTGGAATCTGCACGACGATCTCGCCTCGCGGGCGATGCGCCTGATCGCCGACGGCACCGTCGAGCGCCACGGGGTACCGGGCCTCGCGAGTCGTCTCGGATACACCCCCCGCCATCTCGGCCGGGTGCTCGTCACCGAACTCGGCGCCGGACCGCTCGCCCTCGCCCGCGCACATCGCGCCCAGACGGCGCGCACCCTGCTGACGGCGACCGATCTCCCGATCGCGGATGTCGCCTTCGCGGCCGGCTTCTCGAGCATCCGCCAATTCAATGAGACAGTGCAGGCCGTCTACGAGCAGACCCCGACGGCACTCCGGGCGCGGCGGTCGCCGGCGTCAGCGGCGAGCACCGGAACGATCACCCTCCGCCTTCCGGCCCGCGCACCGTTCGACGGCCCGCGGCTGATGCGATTCTTCGCCGACCACGCGATCTCCGGCGTCGAGACCGGGGACGACCGCTCCTTCTCGCGGCTCGTGCGGCTGCCCGGAGGGCTCGCGCGGATCGAACTCGAGCTCGACGGGCCGACCACGGTCGTCTGCACGGCGAGCCTCGCATCCCTGGCCGATCTCCCGACACTCGTCGCGCGCGTTCGACGCTTCCTCGATCTCGACGCCGACTCTGAGGCGATCGACGCGGCTCTCCAACGGGACGAGGTGCTCGCCCCGCACGTGATGGCCCGGCCCGGGATGCGTCTCCCCGGCACCCTCGACGCCGAGGAGGCGGTCTTCCGCACCATGATCGGCCAGCAGATCTCGGTTGCGGCGGCGACGACGGTGCTCGGCCGCATCGCCGCGGAGCTCGGCGAAGCGCCCGGGCTGTTCCCCACGGCGACGGCGATCGCCGAGCGCGGCCACGAGGTGTTGCGCGGGCCCGCGACCCGGGTCGCCAGCATCATCGGCGTCGCCGAGGCGATCGCCGGCGGCGACCTCGTGCTCGATGTCGGGATGCCGACGGCCGAGCTGACCGCGAGGCTCACGGCCCTTCGAGGGGTCGGCCCCTGGACCGCCGGCTACATCGCCATGCGCGTGCTCGGAAATCCCGACGTGCTGCTGACCACCGACCTCGTGATGCTGCAGAGCGCCGGTCGGCTCGGCCTGCCCGCGAACGCGCGCGGCCTCGCGGACTACGGCGCCCGGTGGGCACCCTGGCGCAGCTACGCCGGACTGCACCTGTGGGCGGCGCGCTGACGAAAGG
>JANYGT010000131.1 GCA_025362355.1 Lacisediminihabitans sp.
GGTCAGGTCAGGTCAGGTCAGGTCAGGTCAGGTCAGGTCAGGTCAGGTCAGGTCAGGTCAGGTCAGGTCAGGTCAGGTCAGGTCAGGTCAGGTCAGCACGCGTCGGGTCCGGCTCGTACAGATCGGGTCAGCGAATGAGAGCGATCGAGCCAGCGGCGTGTCCGAGCCTCGTCTTCGGCGGTCGACATGCCACTTTTGGGCTCGTTTTACGATTTTCGACGGTGATTTTGGCATCTCGACGTGCTCCATCGCACCGGGCAGACCCGCACGAAGCGGTTCGGCAGCGATCAGTAGAGCAGCCCGGTCAGCCGGCGACGAGCAGCTGTGACGCGGGGATCGTCGGAGCCGGCGATTTCGAAGTAGTCGAGCATCCGGGTGCGGAGGCGATCCTTGGATGGCTGGTCGACCGTCGGGAACAGGTCGAGCAGTCGGCCGAAAGCATCCTCGAGGTGTCCGCCGGAGACATCCAGGTCGGCCACGGCCAGTTGGGCGTCGACGTCGGACGGTGAAGCTGCCGCGACGGAACGGATGCCGTCTGCCGATGCATTCCCGAGGCGCGCGAGCAGCGACACCTGCGCGAGACCGGCGACGGCGAGCTGGTCGCGCGGATTCTGGGCGATGGCGGTCTTGTACTCGCGGATCGCGGTCTCGTAATCTCCGAGGGCGATGGCGTCGTATGCCTCCTGGTGGTGCGGGGGCAGCGGCTCCTCTACCGGGGCTACCGGGGCCGCGCCGGCATCCTGAGCCTGGACCGTTGCGATCCCGGTGACATTGTTCTGGGCGGCGAGGGTCGTCAGCTGCTCGAGAACCTGGCGAACCTCCGCGGCGGCGAGCTCACCCTCGTACAGCGCGATCGGGCGCCCGCCGATCACCGCCGCGACGGTCGGCGCGGCGGTCGCACGGAACGCCTGCTGCAGCTGCGGATTCGCGTTCACATCGACGGTCGCGAGCACGAAGCGTCCGTTATAGGAGACGACCACCGACTCGAGTACGGTCGACGGACTTCCCACGTAGAGCTCGACGACTACCGCAACCTGCTGCGAGAGGTCGAGGATGCCGGTGAAGTTGGCATCGGTCCCGTCGACGACGAGCGCGGGGACGGGCACGGCACCGCCGGGAGCCGACTGCGGCGGAGACGCCGATGCACCGGGGGCGGCCGGAGCACCGGCCGGACGCACGAGTGAGGAGAGATCGACGGCTCCGCGCAGGTTTGCGGCGGTCGGCGGCACTTGGGTCACGGGAGTTCCTTCGCTGAGATGAGTCCGGAGGCGAAACCGAGGAGTGTGATCTTCGCCGAGCTACTGGCCTTCGGCACGTAGAACAACAACTGGTCACCGTAGACCGCGACGGTGCCCTTCGTCGAGCCCGTGATGCCCGATAGCGATTTCACAGCGCCCTCCGGGTTGACGGATGACCCGGCCTCCGTAGGCGTCACGGTGACGGTCTCGTTGACGGTGACGGCCACTATCGCGCCGGAGTCGATGGTTGCCAGAGCGATCGCGCTGTTCGGTGGCTCCGAGTTGACGTAGGTCATGCTCGCTGTGGTCGGCAGCGCGGCGATCGCCTTCTTGCGCGCATCCGAGCCGATGACCCCGATCAGGTTGTCGGTCGCGAGATCGAAATCCTTGGCGAAGGTGCTCGTCGTCCCCTTGTCGATGACGTCGCTGTAGGCGGGGGCGACATTCGCGGGCGGGAGCAGGCCGAAGGGGTTGTCGGAGGGAAGCCTCGGCGTTCCGATATTGGCGCGGGCCACTTTCGGAAGCACGGTCTTAGCTTCGAGGGCGACCGCGTAATCCACTTTGTAATTGTCGCGGGCGGTCGCCTGCACGAGCATCATCGCGATCGGCGCGACGGTGGCATCGCTCGGATTCTGTACGACGGTGAAGACCGTTCGTGGCCAGGTGATGGTCTGCTGCGGAAGAGTCAGTTCGACGACACCCGCGGGGATAGCGGGCAACGCCGGCTGGGTGTTGTCGGCCTTCCGAATGCCGTAGTTGCCTAGCCGCAGTGCGAGGGCCGAGCCTTCGAAGCGGGTGGCGATGAGCGCGGTGTCCTTGTCGGTGTCGGCCTTCGTCGCGACCGCGGAGATTCGGCCGACGATGGCTTTGAGCTGGGTGGCGGTGACGGCGGGCGGCTTGAGTTCGCCGTTCGCCGGGGTGATCACCTTCGAGGCGACGGGCGCGGGCGACGCTGCGCGACTGCCACCGAGGAACTCGGGCCACAGGTCGGACGAACAGCCGCTGAGCACGAGAAGGCTGATCGTGAACACCGGGACGACCGCGACCATGCGCCGCCGGGTCGACCGACGGCCGGCCGTGGTCGACTTCGGCCGGCGCTGACGGTAGCTGCGCTGTCGTGGTACCCGCGGCATCTTCGGGGTCTTCCGACGCGGACCACGCGAGCGCCTGAGATGCCGGAGGGCCAGCAGGTACAGCCCGAATCCGACGAGCAGCAGCAGGATGCCCCCGGCGATTAGGGGGCCGGCCCAGGGGGTGCGATTGTCGAGCGGCCAGCGCACCGAGACGTTGCTCGGAGCGGGGCGCGTGCCGTCCGAGAGGATGACGACGGTGATGTCGTTCGGCACATTCACCGTGAAGTTCAGGTTGGCGATCTGCGAATACTGATCGAGCCAGAGATCTGATCCCGTCGGGTCGGGCACTTTCGTCGACTGTCCCTGATGAACGGTGTTGACCAGGCTGCGGGTCGTCGCCGAATACGAGAGACGGTTGTACGTCGCATTGCCGACCCACGCCCGCACATCCTCCGTGCGGCCGTAGGCCGCGAACACCTTGGACGACCCGGTGATATCGATCTGCTGGCGCCCGGGAAGGGATTGGAGAGTAGCGCTGTCGAGCAGCGTGACGGCGGCGTCTGAATTGATGGATGCCGAGGCCGTCAGGCTGTCGGGCTGCGCGAAGATCGTGCGCTGGGCGATTCCGAAGGCGATCAAACCGAAGGCGATGACAAAGGTCACAATGGCTGCTAGAAAGCGCACGTTGTGTTTCTCCTCTCGTGGTGCCGGCTCGACGCAGGATCGGCAACCCTGTGCCGCACCGCGGTGTCGTTCACGGTAAAGCGGCGACTCGCACTCGGGGGCGAAACCAGGGGGTCCGGGGCGAAAAGCCCCGGAAGGCAACAGGCAAAGACACCAAAGAATAGCGCAACCACCCTGTGAGCGGGCGGAACGGGGTGCCGTTCGCGCTTTCGCAGGCATGCGCACGCGTCTGACGGGAAGGCTAAACTCGGATCGTCCGTCCCCGATTCTGCCGGTAACGACGCACGCACAGGCTCAAGAGACTGCATAGATTTCGCATCGAGACGACAACACGAGGAGACACCCGTGGCCACTGACGACGAGACATTCACGACGGCGATGCGCGGGTACAACCGCGACGAGGTCGACAGCGCCATTCAAGATCTGCGTCGGGAACTCATCAAGGCGAACCACGACAAGGCGGATGCTGCAAAAGAGGTCAAGCGCCTCACCGCGACCGTCGAAGACCTCCAGTCCGAGATCGAAGAAACCGGCAGCCCGACCTACAGCGGTCTCGGAACGAAGCTCGAGAACACCCTCAGGGTGGCAGAGGAACAGTCGACCCGCCTGATCAGCCAGGCCGACATCGACGCGGAGAAGCTGCGGAGCAGCGTTCAGGGCGAGATCAACGCGCTTCGGGTCGAGTCGATGGAGCAGGCAGAGGCGGTCGTCGCCGATGCGAGAGCGGTCGCCGCCGCCGCGCTGGATGCCGCCCACACCGAGGCCGACGAGCTCGTCACCACCGCGAAGGCCGATGCCGACACCATCCAGCAGGATGCGCTGCGGGATGCCGCGGCGATCCGAGGAGCGGTGGCGACCGAAGCCGCCGAGGCCCGCACGACCGCGAAGCGCGAAGCAGCAGCCGTGCGTGCCGAGGCCGAGCGCGAAGCCGCGGAACTCAAAGTCGTCGCCGGTCGAGAGGTCAGTGAGGCGCGGGATGCCGCGGCAGCACTTGCCCGCGAGACGGAGCTCGGCCGTGCGGAGTTCACCAGCGAGAACGAGAAGCAGTGGGGCGATCTCGCGCGCGAGATCGAACAGCAGCGCACCGACCTCGCTCGGGACATCGAAACCAGCCGCATCGACCTCGCACAGACCACGGACACCCAGCGGGCCGAGCTCGCACGCGAGATCGACGAGGCCCGGTCGAAGCTCGAGCACGACATCGCGGAGGCGCGGTCGGATCTCGAGCAGGAGACATCCGCTGCCCATGCGGCGCTCGAACAGGAGTCCGAGGCGGCTCGCGCGGCGACCCGCCAGGAGCTCGCCGCCGCGCGATCGGCTCTCGCGCACGAGACGAAGTCCGCCAGGTCGGCGCTCGAGCAGGAGATCGCAGCCGCGCACGCGAAACTCGAGCTCGACCTCTCGCGGCTGCGCACGGAGGTCGCCGAGGAGACCGCCGAGGCGCGCGCCATCGCCCTCGCCGAGATCACTGCCGACAGGTCGCTTGCCGCCCAGGGGATCGATGAGCTGCGCGCGAACGCCGCTCGCTCGATCGAGGCGGAGCAGGCGTTGGTGACACGGGAACTGGAGAAGATCCGGGCGACGATCAAGCACGACACGGCCGAGCTGAAGACGAGGCTGGCGCTCGACGGCGAGCAGGCGCGGGCAGATCTGGATGTCGAGCTGAAGTCGCGGCGTGATGAGGCCGAGAAGGAGTTTCTCGCCAAGCACCAGGAAGCCGTCGCGCAGAATCAGAAGTACATCGACGACGCGCAGGCCCAACTCGCCGATGCGATCGCCGCGACGAACGAGAAGCGGGAGGAAGCCGACACCGTCGTCTCGGCCGCCCAGGCCGAGGCTCGTGACCTGACCCAGCGCACGAAGGAGGAGGCGGCCGAGATTCTCTCCAACGCCCAGGCTCGTGCCAAAGCGATGGTGAAGGAGGCCGAGAAGCGCACCGCGCAGCTCGTGTCAGACGGAGAAGATCGACTCGCCCAGATTAGGATTGAGCGCGAAGCGGTCGCCGGCTACTTCGAGAGTCTGCGGTCGGTCCTCACCCAGGCCGAGAAGGCGACTGTCGATAAGTAACACGTTGTCTGACAGCCGGGAGTTGCCGTGAAGATCCAGAATGCTTTCCGGCTCGGCCTCCTCGGCGGTCTCGGTGTGCTCGTCGCCATCGCCATCGGCGAAGCGATCGTGACACTGTCGACGATCCTCACCTACATCGGCGCTGCGCTGTTCCTCGCCCTCGGCATCGATCCGGCCGTCTCCTGGCTCGAGAGACACCGATTCCCTCGCTGGTCGGCCATTCTGATCGTGCTCGTTGCCATTGCCGGCGTTGTGGTCGGCCTCGTCTTCTCGGTCGTGCCGGTGATTGCAGACCAGGTCAATAACCTGGTCACGAACCTTCCCGGGTTCATCACGACCGTGTCCAACGCGAAATGGGTTCCCGAGGTTCAGCACAACCTTCCGGGGTGGATCAACCTCAACGACCTCATCAACAATGCGGGAATCTGGCTGAAGAACAACATCGCGACGATCGGCGGCGGTCTTTTCAGCGTCGGCATCGGTATCGCGAGCGGGGTGGCCGGGCTTCTCATCATCGTGATCCTCACGCTGTATTTCGTTGCCTCGCTCTCGAACATGAAGCGCGCGCTCTACCGGCTCGTGCCCGCAACCAGGCGTGCACGGTTCGCCGATATCACCGAGCAGATCATGGCCTCGGTCGGACGCTACGTCATCGGCCAGGGCACGATAGCCCTGCTCAATGGTGTCGCGAGCTTCATCTTCCTGTCGATCATGAGCATCTGGGGCGTGAAGTATCCGGCGCTCTTCGCCTTCATCGCCTTCCTGTTCGCCCTGGTCCCCCTCGTCGGAACCCTGTCGGGCAGCATTCTGATCACTCTGAGCACGCTCCTGCTGACGGCCTCCGATAACGGCCCCTGGCCTACCATCGCCGTCGCCATCTACTATCTGCTGTACATGCAGGTCGAGGCATATATCATCAACCCCCGGGTGATGACCCGCGCGGTGAAGGTGCCGGGGGCAGTCGTCGTCATCGCCGCTCTCGCGGGCGGTTCACTTCTCGGCATTCTCGGCGCGCTGATCGCCATCCCCGTCGCCGCCGCGGTGCTGCTGATCATCGACCAGGTCGTCGTGCCGCGCCAGAACGATCTCTGACCGATCAGTCCTGCCAGGACTCCGCGAGCGGCAGCGCACGAGGATTGAGGCGCAGCACGATCTCGGTGAGCACCCGCCGTGTCTGGTTCTCACCGACCCACAGGTGCTTTGCGCCCTCGACCGCCACGAATTCGACCTCCGGCACCGCGGCGAATTTCACCGCGGCCTCCGCCGGACGCAGGAAGTCGTCGAATTCGGGGATCAGTGCCACCATCCGCTTCCCGCTTCCCGCCCACGCGGCGAGTTCGGCGTCCGTCGTTCGCCGAAGCGGCGGGGAGAGCAGGATGACGCCGTCGACCGTATGTTCGAGGCCGTACTTCACGACGACCTCGGTGCCGAACGACCAGCCGACCAACCATACGTGTGGAAGGCCGCGCTCCGTGACGAAACCCACCGCGGCGGCCAGGTCGAGGCGCTCGGCGATCCCTTCGCCGAAGGTTCCGTCCGAGGTTCCCCGCGGCGAGGTGACGCCGCGGAAATTGAACCGCAGCACGGCGATGTCTGCAAGCGCGGGAAGCCTGGCAGCGGCCTTCCGAATGATGTGGGAGTCCATGAACCCGCCGGCGGTCGGCAGCGGGTGGAGCGCGATGATCGTGGCCACCGGATCACGATTCGCCGGAAGCGACAGCTCGCCCACCAGCGTGAGCCCGTCAGCGGTATGCAGCTCGATGTCTTCGCGTCGTGCCGGGAGGAGGATGCTGCCCGAGATATCCATCCGCCGGCTACCGTATCTTCCAGCAGTGGTTGTGCCAGTGTCGTCGGGCGGCCACGTCGTCTGCCTCCCCCATCAGCCCGTCGGCGCGCCAGGCCACGGTGTGGGGGGTCTTCGGGGCGATCTCGAGTCCGCATCCCGGGCAGGTGTAGAACTTGGCTGCCGTCGAAGCCGAGACAGTCTGCACATTCCACGCGCCATCGCGCTTGGTCTCGAAGTGGAGCGAGCCCCACAGGACGCGCGAGAGGTCTTCGCCGTCATCGCTTGCTGGTGATCCCCCACGGCGGGGGCGGTTGGAACGGGGCACCCGTCCAGCCTACGAGGTCGGCGCTCAGCCGACCCTCCAACGGCGATCGCCTCTAGTACCAGCCGGACGACTGGCTGTGAGCCCAGGCCCCACACGGGGTTTTATACCGACCACTGATGTAACCGAGACCCCAGGTGATCTGGGTCGTCGCATCCGTCTGCCAGTTCGGGCCTGCCGAAGCCATCTTCGATCCGGGAAGGGCCTGCGGGATGCCGTAGGCGCCGCTCGCATTTCCGGCGGTGGTACTCCAGTGCGACTCGCGGTTCCAGAGCGAGACGAGGCAGGAGAACTCGCTGTCGCCCCAGCCTCGCGCCTGCAGCATTCCGTAGGCGATCTGCTGGGCTTCGCCGGCGGGGACCGCGGCAGCGAGCGGCCCGACCGGAACCTTAGCAACGGGCGGAGCGACCGGGATCGGCTTGGTCACGGTGTAGCCGTCCCGGCCGGTCTGGGCGACGAACTGCCCGTTCACGGAAAGGCTCTGCACCTTCACCGGAGCGGATGTCCCCACGGCGGCCGACGCCGTCGGCGCGTTCGTCGGGGCGATGACGACCACGACCACGAAGGCGAGCGCGGCTGAAAACGAGAACACCTGAAGTGAACCGGGAAGGCGGAGATACCGCCCGAAAGTGGTGTCACGACCGACACCTGTGGTGCTCGGGGATGACGTGAACCTCGATTGCCTAGCCATATCCCAAGAATTTTAGCCCATCCGCGGCCAAAAAGCCCATCGAGGCGACGACGCGACGAGTATCGAGTCGCGAATCGAGCTAGCGCACCGCCAGCATCACGTTGATCACGGCATCCAGAAGCAGGTCGACCTGCGCCTCACGGTATCCGCCCCGCTTCGGGCGGAAGCCGACCGTTCGCACCTGTTCGATGCTCATCGGCCGACCCTCTTTGAAATAGCCGATGAGCCTGACGGCGAACGCGTCGACGTCGTGGGGGTGATACCCGAATGCGAGAAACCCGGCATGATCGAAACGGTGGCCGTCGGGCCGGTCGAGTCGATTCAGGATCTCCTGCGCGATGGTGCGCGCCTCGGTGTACCAGGCCTCGTCACCCTGCGCCTGCACCACCCGCTCACGCTCGCGGGTGGCGAAGGCGTCCTCGAGGCGTTCGAGCGCGGCATCGACGTGCTCAGCGGAATATCCGCCCTTCTGCATATCGAACGCCATACGCCGGATCGTCGTGGAATTGACGGCGACGGGTGCGTTCGGGTCGGCGGTGTACGCCTGACGGGCATCCTCGAGAAAGTCCTCGACCTGGTCGATGCTGTAGCCGCGGCGCGAGGCCCTTGTACGCGGAAAAGTTGTGCTCACGCGGCTATTCTGCCCTACCGGCCGGACTTCCAGCCTGAGCGCCCCGCCACCGGAGCCGGGCGATTCAGTGCGGCGCGAAGATCAGGAACAGGATGTACGCGGCTCCCGCGCTCGGAAGCGTGGAGTCGAGCCTGTCGAGGAATCCACCGTGACCCGGCAGGAAGGTGCTGATGTCTTTGATACCGAGATCGCGTTTGATCAGTGACTCCGTCAAGTCGCCGATCGTCGCGGTGAAGACCATGACGGCGCCGAACACCAGACCGAACCAGAACGGCTGGTTCAGCATGAAGAGGGAGAGCAACACCCCGGCGAGGAGTGCCGCGACGACCGAGCCGGCAAACCCCTCCCAGGTCTTCTTCGGGCTGATCCGCGGGGCCATGGGGTGCTTGCCGAAGGTCAGACCGGATGCGTAAGCACCGGTATCGACGGCGACGACGACGATGAGGAATGCGAGAGTCCAGAACTGGCCACCGTCTCGCGCCGTGAGTACGACCGTGAGACTCGCGAGGAAGGGCACATAGACCTGCACGAGAGTTCCGGCAGCGATGTCGGCGAAGTACTGCTTGGCCGGGATGCGATTGGCGCGCGGAATCAACTCGGCCGTGCGCCACAAAGCGACGAACACGATCGCCGCCAGCAGCCCGAGCCAGGCCCCCGTCGCACCCCAGAAGAATGCGGCCGGAACAATGGCGACGCCACCGATGATCGTCGCTACGCGGGGTACGTCCCGCCCGGCGAAGCGCAGGGCGCTCGCGAGCTCGTAGGCCGTGAAGCCGATCAGCAGCGCTCCGAAGATCATGAAGAAGGCCTTCACGATCAGCAGGCTGACGAGGAGTCCGCCGCCGAGTCCGAGTCCGATGAGGATGGCGACAGGAAGATTTCTGCCGGTGCGCACGACGATGCGCTCGTTGGTCGCATCGATCTGCGCACGCGTCGCCGCGACCTGGGTCTTGAAATCTTCCTCGATCACATGCGCCCGCGCCTCCATGTCGGCGCGCTGGAACAGCCGTCGGCGCTTCAGCGGTTTCGGCTCGGTGCCCTCCGGAGCATCCGTCATCTAGACCTCGAGCAGCTCGGCTTCCTTCTTCTTGAGCGCATCGTCGATGGCATCGATATGAGTCTTCGTCACCGCTTCGAGTTCTTTCTCCCCGCGAGCGATCTCGTCTTCGCCGACCTCTTTCTTCAGCCCGTCGAGTTCGTCTTTCGCTGTGCGCCGCAGGTTGCGTATCGCGACTTTCGCGTCTTCGCCCTTCGCCCGCACGATCTTCACGAATTCGCGGCGACGCTCCTCCGTGAGCTCGGGAAGCGTCACGCGGATGATGGTGCCGTCGTTCCCGACGTTGGCCCCGAGGTTCGGCGCGTTGGAGATCGACTTCTCGATCTCCTTCAACGCTCCCTTGTCGTAGGGGGTGACGAGCAGTGTGCGAGCCTCGGGATTGTTCATGCCGGCGAGCTGACCGAGAGGGGTCGGCGTTCCGTAGTAGTCGACGAGGATCTTCTGGAAGAGAGCGGGGTTCGCGCGGCCGGTGCGCACGTTACCGAACTCGTCTTTCGCCGCCTCGAGCGACTTGTGCATCTTCTCTTTTGCTTCGGCAAGGACGTCGGAAATCACGGAGTTCTCCTTCAGGGACGGATCGGACAAGTTTATCCGGGCGGTACGGGTTAGGTCGAAACGAGGGTACCGATCCGTTCGCCGTTGATCGCCTTGGTGAGGTTGCCGGCCGGTTCCATGCCGAAGACGACCATCGGCATGTGATTGTCCATGCACAGGCTGAACGCCGTAGAGTCGACGACCTTGAGGCCCTGGACGAGGGCTTCCTGGTAGGTGATCGCGGCGATCTTCTTGGCGTCGGGGTTGGATCGGGGGTCGTCGTCGTAGACGCCGTCGACACCGTTCTTG
Source organism: Lacisediminihabitans sp. (assembly GCA_025362355.1). Lineage (GTDB taxonomy): Bacteria > Actinomycetota > Actinomycetes > Actinomycetales > Microbacteriaceae > Lacisediminihabitans. Next base: position 10,393 of record JANYGT010000131.1, read on the forward strand.
GCGACCAGCACGACATCGGCGCTGATCTCGAGGGCGCGCTGGGCCGCCACGGTATCGGTGGAGAAGTAGGGCAACCCGGCGCCGGCGC
>JANYGT010000126.1 GCA_025362355.1 Lacisediminihabitans sp.
GGCACGAAGTTCGGTAGACCTGTGTCGGATCCCGTCGTCGTTGCCGACAAGCTCAAGCTCGTTTCCGAGGCCCGCGCGAAAGGCCGCACCGCGAAGGACGCAGCGAAGCTTGTGGGGTGGAGCCGTGCCACCCTGTATCGGCATCAGCAGGCCCTCGCGGCGCGCGAGAGCACCACCATGTAGGTGCCCCGTGGACGTGGCCGGCCACAAAGAACCACCAGAGAACGTCAAACTCCACACCCATAGGGGGTTCGCATCACGCGTAGGCGCATTCGTCTGGAGCGAAAATCGGGCCGCATCGCGGGCCGTCGGCCGGAGCCAAAGAGCGTAGACCGGTGGGGCATCTGTCGAGAGTGACCTCCAGCGCTCGAAATGTGCTGCACTGGAGGCATGACGATGCTGACCATCCGAGAGACCTCGCGGCAGTCGGGCCTCAGCGAGCCGACCCTGCGATATTACGAAGACGTTGGGTTGATCGGTCCTGTCGCACGTGACGACAGCAGCGGGCACCGGCGTTACCGCGAGAGCGACGTCGACGCGCTCCAAGCGCTCGCCTGCCTGCGAGCGATGGGCGTCGGCATCGAAGACATGCGCACCTACCAGGCCAATCGCGCGCTGGGACATGCTGCCGCTGGCGACCAGCGCGACATCCTGCTGCGGCACGCCGGGCGGGTGGAGCAGGAAATCGCCACGCTCCAGGTGCACCTCGAATATCTGCGGCGCAAGTCCGCGCTGTGGAATGCTCGCGATCGCGCCGACACCGCCGGCGAGGCCGCCGCGCAGCTGAAGGTGAACGAGATGTTGCCCGAATTAGAACACGTGATGCGCGAAAGCTTGACTTCAAGCGCTTGAGGTCTGTTCTGCTGGAGATATGACCTCCTCAGAAAACATTGTTCTTGTCACCGGCGGCTCCGGCTACCTCGGTACCCGTGTCGTCGCGGACCTCCTCCACACCGGCACGCGAGTGCGCGCCACCGTGCGCTCGCTCGACAGCGAGCTCGCGCTTCGCGAGGCGGTGCGCCGCGGCGGCGCGGACGATGACGGACTCGAACTTGTCATCGCCTCGCTGACCGACGATGCCGGATGGGATGCCGCGGCATCCGGCGTCGACGGCGTCTACCATCTGGCTTCACCGATGACCCACGCCACCGAGGACCGCGATCTCGTGGTCACGCCCGCGCGCGAGGGCACCCTGCGGGTACTGCGTGCCGCCCGAGGCGCTGGCGTCGCCCGCGTCGTGCTGACCTCGTCGTTCGCAGCGGTCGGCTACTCCCCGAAGCCGCTGAACGCCGACGGCGCACGCGAGTACGACGAGAGCGATTGGACCGCGCCGGGCACCGTCGGCCTGCCGGCATACCCGCTGTCGAAGGCGGTTGCCGAGCGCGCCGCGTGGGACTTCATCAAGCAGGAGGGCGGCGGCACCGAGCTCGTCGTGCTCAACCCGACCTGGATTGCCGGTCCGACGCTAACCTCCGATCCGCGGTCGTCGCTGCAGGCGTTCTCAGCCATGTTCGGGGGACAGATGCCGCTCGCGCCCCGGCAGCGGTTCGGGATCGCCGACGTGCGCGATGTGTCATCCGCCCACCTGGCCGCAATGTCCACCCCGGATGCCGCCGGCAAGCGCTACCTCCTACTCGCCGACGGGCCCACCAGCAGCTGGCTCGGGGTGGCGAACGTGTTGCGCGAGCGCTTCGGCGAACTCGCCGCGAAGGCGCCGACCGAGGAAGCCCTTGGCGACGACCTCCCGCCGCTGATCATCCACAATGAGCGCGCGAAGGCGGAACTCGGGTTCGCGCCCCTGCCCGCCGAGACGACCATCGTCGATACGGTCGAGAACATGCTCGAGCAGCGGATGCTCAGCTAACGACCCGCGACATGTGCCTGCGACAAAGGGGAAGACAGGGTCATCCAGCGCGGCCGTATCGCCCTAGCGGAGGTCTGCACCGTTGCCGGCGGCTGGCGAGTGCAACGCGGACACGTCGCCGTCGCTCCACCACGTCGAACTCCAGACTGACGACAACTCGTTTGAAGAGTCCGGGGATGCTGATGCTTGGTTCCGAGCGAACCTCTACGACGGCGATCATCAGCGTTCTGTCAAGGAACGCAGCGGTGTGGTCAGAGCCTGTGCAGGGAGAGTGTGCGGACGCTCGACATATTGGTTCGCTCGTTCGGGAAGGACCTCGCCGGGGGCAACTGCCGGAGAAAAGCGGGCATACCGCTCTCCTGCGGCAGCGGGGCTTTTACAGGCCGATCACCAGACGGGGGGCTGGGCGAGCAGCTCGCGCACGGTCCGCGGCTCGCGACCGAGCAGGTCGGTGAGCAGGGGGTCGGTGCCGCCGAATCGACCCTTCTGTGCAGCCTGGTAGATGCCGAGGGAGAATCGAGCCATGAATTCCTGCGTTCCCTGCGCGACCTGCGCAGCAATCCATTCGTCTTCCCCCAAGACCTTGCACTGGATGGCGCGCCCGGTGACGTCTGAGGCGATACCGGCAACGTCCGTGAAAGTGGGAGCGGTGGACGCGGTCAGAGTCGTTAGACCGTCATACGCACCGTTCGAGGCGAGGATGATCGCCGCAGCTTCTGCGGCATCCTCTCGTGCGGTCCATGACACTGGCCCGTCGCAGGGCACAGTGATGATCCCTGTTTCGCGCCAGTTTCCCATCAGCCAGTTGAGGCTGTGCGCGTAGAAGCCGTTCCGCAGAGACGTCCACGGGATGCCTGAGTCGGCAAGCAACTGCTCCGTCTGAGCGTGGTCCCGAGCCGGACTAAACGGGCTGTCGAGTCCCGCGCCTTGGTGACTGGTGTAGAGAACACGCCCCACCCCCGCCGCGACGGCCGCATCGATCGCGGCACGGTGCAGGCTCACGGCGTCCGCGCCTGGATCGCTCGCTGACACGAGCAGAAGTTGGTCAGCGCCGGCGAACGCGGCTGGCAGCGAATCCGGATCGGCGTAGTCGCCGTGGCGAACAGCCACACCGAGCTGCGCAAATCGCTCGGCCTTGTCGACGTCGCGCACGGCAACGGTGATTTCTGAGGCCGGAAGGCGCTCGAGCAGTTGGTCGACGGTCGCCCCGTTGAGTGCCCCTGTTGCCCCAGTGATGATTATCATTTTCTGCTCCTCAGCCATTTCCAATGGAATCACGGAAAGTATATCAGTGGAACGTATTTGATAGCAAAAACACGTTATCATTGGAACGTGAAGAGCGAAACAGGAGTCGGGGGCCAGACCGAGACACGAGCGAAGATCATCGATGTCGCGGCTCGCCTCCTTCAGGAACACGGACCTGCGGCCGTGACGACTCGTGGCGTCGCCCAGGGTGCGGGAATCCAAGCGCCGACCATCTACCGTCTGTTCGGCGACAAGGACGGTCTACTCGACGCTGTGGCCGAGCATGTCATGGCCACCTACGTGTCCGCGAAACACGTCGTCGCCGAGACGGCATCGATCGAGAACATCCCTCCCCTTGAAGACCTTCGCGCTGGATGGAAGATGCAGATCGACTTTGGCGTCGCCAACCCGACCCTTTTCACGCGCCTTAGCGTCCCGGGACACGGGTCGCACTCGGCGGCTGCGCAGGCAGGTCTGGAGGTCCTGCGGTCCCGCGTCCGGCGCGTCGCGTCGACTGGCCGGCTACGCGTCAGCGAAGAACGCGCCGTCGACCTCATCCGGGCCGCTGGAACAGGGACGGTGCTCACACTCCTGTCCAAACCAGCCGAAGAACTCGATGGGCCCCTCGCCGACATTATGTTCGACGCGGTCCTGCGCGAAATCCTCACCGACGCTCCCGCGAGCTACCCGACCGGCCCGACCGCGGCGGCAGTGGCACTTCGCGCCGTGGATCCCGAACTCCACATGCTGACCCATGCCGAACGCCAGCTTCTGTCCGAATGGCTAGACCGCGTAATCGACGCCCGCTGAATGCCACCCACTCCGCGCTCTGCGAGACACTCGGTTGCGACGTCGGCGAACTGCCGGGTCTCGTGTCCTACGCCCGTCCCCTCTCGCCCCGTCGGGACGATACTCGCGCGTATCCGATCAGCTTCGTCACGACGCTCCAAGTGTCTCGCAACTTGTAGTTAGCACTTCGGTTCAACCAGACAGTTGCGACACATGATTGCGAGAATCGCCGATCGGCGGTGCTCCGTGGCTCCGCGCGAGGCGAATTGCTGCTCAATGAGACGATAGAACCGCGGATCTACAGTCGCCCTGCAGCGGTGTTGGCTAGGGCCGTCATTTTGTCTTGCGACGTCGCGTTCGCTTGGTTGGTGGTGAGCAAGACGCTCACGAGTGCGTCGCCTTTGTAGAAATAGATGGCGCCGATCGG
>JANYGT010000021.1 GCA_025362355.1 Lacisediminihabitans sp.
CTCGGCACCATCGCCTACCTCTCCCCCGAGCTCGTCACCCGGGGCGTCGCCGACACGCGGAGCGACATCTACGCCGTCGGCATCATGCTCTACGAGATGCTCGCCGGCGAGCAGCCGTTCCGAGGCGAACAGGCATTCCAGATCGCCCATCAGCACGCGAACGACACGGTTCCGACGCCGAGTACGAAGAATCCGCGGGTGCCGGCCGAACTCGACGAGCTCGTGCTCTGGGCGACGGCGCGCGACCCGGAGCAGCGTCCGCGCGACGCTCGGGCCATGCTCGAACAACTGCACGAGACCGAGGCTCTGCTTCTGGGTGACGAGACCTCAACGGCCGCGACCTCCGTGCAGCGCACCGTCGTCATGCCCTCCGCCGCCGGCCGGCTCGGCCCGACGGCGGAGACCCAGGTCTTCGCCGCCAAGGCGCGCCACCGCACCGGGCCCGTCCTCACCGAGGCGACGTCGGCGCTCGCGGTGAAGAGCGACAGGCGGCGCGCGCGCGGCTGGTGGCTGTTCGCACTCGTCATCGTGCTCGCGGCGCTCGCCGGTGGAACGGGCTGGTACTTCGGGCCGGGCCCCGGCGGACAGATCACGATCCCCGATGTCGCCTCGATGAAACCGGATGACGCGGCCGCAGCCCTCAAGGCGGTCGGTCTCACCGTCGCGGCACCGAACGGGGTCACCGACTCCCCCACCATCGCGAGCGGCCTCGTGGCGAAGACCCAGCCGGCCATCGGGCAGCGGATCATCCGCAGCGGGAGTGTGACGATGCTGGTCTCCACCGGACCGAAATCGCTGCCGATCTCGAAACTCGTCGGTCTCGACCAGGCCGCAGCCATCGAGCAGATCAAGAAACAGCAGTTCCGCTACGACGGCAAGGACTCGACGAAGCAGTTCGACGCGAAGGCGCCGCTCAACCAGGTGCTGGCTGCGTTCGGCGCGAACAGCGTCGACCTCTCCAAGGTGTCAAGCTACTTCCAGTTGCAGCCCGTCCGTCTCGTCGTCTCGGCCGGCCAGCTTCCGGATGTCGCCGGCGACTCGGTCTCCGCCGCGACGAAGACCCTCGCCGGAAGCAACTACCGGCTGACCGCGAGCCCCGGGAAACAGATCTACAGCGACACCATCAAGGACGGACTGGTGATCGGGATCGACCAACCGAGCGGCACCGTCATCCATCCGGGTGACTCGGTCAGCCTGGTTCTGTCGCAGGGGCCGCAGCCGATCCCCGTCCCGGATGTCGTCGGCACGGGCTGGATAGCTGCCCAGCAAGCCCTTACCAATGCTGGTTTCACCATCAAATTCAACAACAACGCCAGCCAGCGGCTCGCTAACGATCCGGTGTTCTCCCTGATCGCCACCGTTCGCGCGCTATCACCGAACGGCGGCTCGACTGCTCCGAAAGGCAGCCCTGTGACCGTCACCCTCGGTGTCGGTTGATCTAGAGCGCGCTGAGCTCCTCGGCCACGAGGAACGCCAGCTCCAGCGACTGCATGTGGTTGAGCCGAGGATCGCAGAGCGATTCGTAGCGCATCGCGAGGGTGTTCTCGTCGATCTGCTCCGAGCCGGCGAGGCACTCCGTGACGTCATCACCGGTGAGCTCGATGTGGATGCCGCCCGGGTTCGTCCCGGCGTCACGGTGGGCCTCGAAGAATCCCTTGACCTCGTCGACCACATCGTCGAAGCGACGGGTCTTGTAGCCGTTCGGGGTGGTGAGGCCGTTGCCGTGCATCGGGTCGGTGACCCAGAGCGGGTGGGCGTCCTCTTTCTTGATCGCCTCGAGAAGCGGAGGGAGGGCATCTCTCACCTTTCCTGCACCCATACGGGTGATGAAGGTGAGGCGTCCTGGTTCGCGGTTCGGGTCGAGCTTCTCGATCAGCCTCAACATGTCGTCGATCTTCGTCGTCGGGCCGAGCTTCACACCGATCGGATTACGCACCCGCGACATGTAGTCGACGTGCGCGCCGTCGAGATCGCGCGTTCGCTCCCCGATCCAGAGGAAGTGGGCCGAGGTGTTGATCGGGCTTCCATTGCGGGAGTCGATGCGGGTCATCGGGCGCTCGTAGTCCATCAGCAGACCCTCGTGGCTGGTGTAGAAATCCACCCGCTTGAGTTCTTCGAAGTCAGCGCCGGCCGCCGCCATGAACTTGATGGCCTTATCGATGTCGTGGGCCATCTGCTCGTACCGCACATTCGCGGGATTACGGGCGAAGCCCTGATTCCAGCGGTGCACCTCACGCAGATCGGCGAAACCGCCCTGGGTGAAGGCTCGAACCAGGTTGAGGGTCGAGGCGCTCGTGTGGTAGCCCTGCACGAGCCGACGGGGATCGGCCTCTCGGGATTCCGGGGTGAAGTCGTAGCCGTTGACGATGTCCCCGCGGTAGGCGGGAAGGGTCACGTCGCCGCGGGTCTCTGTGTCACTCGAGCGGGGCTTGGCGAACTGGCCGGCCATCCGTCCCATCTTCACGACCGGCATCGAGGCGCCGTAGGTGAGCACGACCGCCATCTGCAGCACGGTCTTGACGCGGTTGCGGATGGCGTCGGCCGTCGCTCCGGCGAAGGTCTCGGCGCAGTCGCCGCCCTGGAGGAGGAACGCCTGCCCGCGCGCGGCGGCGGCGAGACGTTCGCGCAGAACGTCGACCTCGCCGGCGAAGATCAGGGGCGGGAGCGCGGCGATCTCGGCGGACGCGGCCTGAACGGCCTCGGCATCCGGCCAGTGCGGCTGCTGCTTGATCGGGAGTGTCCGCCAGTGGTCGAGCCCGGCCAACACTGCTGGATCGGCGAGCACGACGGTGTCATCTTGGCTGTCAAACACGAAACGGACTTTCCCTTGGGGTGGAGCCTATGACGGCCACCGGAGTCGAACTCTGAGCGTTGAACGGCGTCGAACGGTCCGACGCACGCGGTGCCGAAACGATAAGCGGCCCGATCGGCCAGCCTACCGGGTGCGTACGGCGGGTCGGCTCTTCACGCTCGAGGCGTAGATGTCGACGTATTCCTGCCCACTGAGGCGATCGACCTCGTACATGATCTCGTCGGTGATGGAGCGCAGGATGAAGCGGTCGCCCTCCATGCCCTCGAATCGCGAGAAATCGAGCGGCTTTCCGAT
>JANYGT010000039.1 GCA_025362355.1 Lacisediminihabitans sp.
GGCATCCACCAGGCCATCGAGGCAAAAGAGAACGTCGAGGTCAAGGCCGAGAACCAGACCCTCGCCACGGTCACGCTGCAGAACTACTTCCGCCTCTACAAGAAGCTGTCCGGCATGACCGGAACCGCCGAGACCGAGGCCGCCGAGTTCATGAGCACGTACCGCCTCGGTGTCGTCTCGATCCCGACGAACAAGCCGATGCAGCGCATCGACCAGTCCGATCTCGTCTACAAGAACGAGGAGGCCAAATTCGGGCAGGTCGTCGAAGACATCGTCAAGCGGCACGAGAAGGGCCAGCCGGTGCTCGTCGGAACGACGAGCGTCGAGAAGAGCGAATACCTGTCGAGGCTTCTCGCCCGTCGCGGCGTCAAGCACGAGGTGCTCAACGCGAAGAATCACGCGCGGGAGGCCGCCATCGTCGCCCAGGCCGGTCGACTCGGATCGGTGACCGTCGCGACCAACATGGCCGGTCGTGGAACCGACGTGATGCTCGGCGGCAATGCCGAATTCCTCGCCGTCGCGGAGATGAACCAGCGCGGGCTCAGCCCGATCGACACTCCGGACGAGTACGAGGCCGAGTGGGATGCGGTCTACGACCGGGTCAAGGCTCTCGTGCAGGAAGAGGCCGACAAGGTCGTCGACGCCGGCGGGCTATACGTGCTCGGCACCGAGCGCCACGAATCCCGCCGCATCGACAACCAGCTTCGGGGTCGCTCCGGTCGCCAGGGAGACCCGGGGGAGAGCCGCTTCTACCTCTCGCTCACCGATGACCTGATGCGCCTGTTCAACTCCGCGGCAGCCGAATCCCTGATGGGGCGCGGAAACGTTCCGGAAGACCTTGCCATCGAGTCGAAGGTCGTCAGCCGCGCCATCCGCAGCGCGCAGAGCCAGGTCGAGGCGCGCAACGCCGAGATCCGCAAGAACGTGCTCAAATACGACGACGTGCTCAATCGGCAGCGCGAGGCGATCTACGGCGACCGCCGGCACATCCTCGAGGGCGACGACCTCCAGGACCGCACCTCGAAATTCCTCGACGACGTGATCACCGAGGTCGTGGAGGTGCACACCGCCGAAGGGCATGCGGACGACTGGGATCTCGACGCCCTCTGGACGGAGTTGAGGACGCTCTATCCCGTTTCCATCACGATCGACGAGATCTTCACCGAAGCCGGATCGCGCAACCGAGTCACCCGGGAGTTCCTCGCCGGCGAGATTCTCTCCGACGCTCGCATCCAGTACAAGGCCCGCACGGAAAGCCTCGGCGAGCCCGCCATGCGCGAGCTCGAGCGACGGGTCGTTCTGTCTGTGATCGACCGTCGCTGGCGCGATCACCTCTACGAGATGGACTACCTGAAAGACGGAATCGGCCTGCGGGCGATGGCCCAGCGCGATCCGCTCGTCGAGTACCAGCGCGAGGGTTTCGCGCTGTACCAGCAGATGATGGGATCGATCCGGGAGGAGACCGTCGGCTTCCTCTTCAACCTCGAGGTCGAGGTGACCGGAGGCGGGGAAGCCACCGCCGCCGTTCCGACGGTCGCAGCGAAGGGCCTCGGAAATTCGGGCGCCCCCGCTGAACGCTTCAGCTACACGGCGGCGAACGCCGACGGCGAGGTCGAGGTACGCAACCAGCGCGGACAACTCGACCAGGCATCGACGGCCCGGGCCCAGATCGAGGAGGCGGAAGCCGAGGCGGCCGTCGATTCGAAGGCCGGAGCGTCGTTCGGTGCGGGGGCGACGGCGGCCGGGCAGCGTGGCGCCTTCGGCCAGAACGCCGCAGGGGCAGCGCCGGCCAATCGAGCCGAGCGCCGCGCCGCAGACAAGAGCAAGGGACGCTGACCTACAGCACGTTGATCGCTGTCGCCCTCCAGCGACGGTCGAGGCCCTCGAGCCTCAGGGCGACGGCGCGGGTTCGTGCGCGACCGCGCACGATCACAACCGCTTCGATGACCCCGTCCCGCGGTTCGCAGACCGAGACCGACCCGATCGAGAAGGTCGGCCGGCTCGCTGACTGACCCTTCGCCTGGCGTGCCCGAGCGGAGATGACGACGCGCTTCAGGAGGTTTCGGTAGACGTCGTCGTTGACCCACCGTGAGATCTGCTCGAGCTCACGCGCACCGGCGAGGATCTCGATGACGCACCGGGTGAGATTCTCGAGGAGCGGTTGCGCGTTCGGCAGGCTGTCCCGTGCTGTCGGTTGGTGGCCGAAGAACTCATCCGGATGAAAACGGGAGCGGATGACCTTGCTCGGGAGGGTCTCGCCGAAGAGGGGTGTGGCGGGTCGAATGGGTAGTGCGTCGCTCATGTTCTGCTCCGAAGCTGTCGATCGCGCGTGCCCTTCCCCCAAAAGGGGGTAGACGTCAAGGCACACTAAAGCAGGTGGAAGACCGCGCTGTCTATGATGAACTCTCAGCTTGTGGATAACTTTCGCCGCCGGATCCGTTCCCGGTGCGCCGAGGTCACAGCGGTCCCGGCTCATGCGCACCTGTGGAGAGTGACGGATGCCGTCGGTCTCCGCACCGTAGCGTTTCGGCATGAGCCGACATGACGCGTGACATGGACGGTCCCGCAGCACGCTGGAACAACCTCTTCGACGACCTCGAGGGCCAGCTCGAACACGAGCTCGGTGCTGAAGACGTCGACCTCCGGGTCGAGGAGGAGCGGCTGCGACTCGGACGGATGTCGCTGCGCGACCGGCTGGTCGCCCTCCAGGCAAACCCCGGCGGCGCGCCGGTGCGCCTCGTGGTCGGTTCTGACCGGGTCGTAGACGTGCGGGTGGCGACGATCGGGCGCGACTGGCTCGCCGGTGAGGTCATCGGCGGAGCGCGCGGCCGCATCCACTGCATCGTTCCTCTCGCCGCGCTGAGCGGACTTCTCCTCACCCGCTCGCAGATCGGCGAGAGTCTCGTCGAGCAGGCGGGGGCCGAGGGCCGGGGATTCTCCGCCCGTCTCGGACTCGCATTCGTGCTGCGCGACCTGTGTCGCCGGAGACGGGCCATCGATGTCGATACCCTCGGACACGAGTCGGGCGGCTCTATCGGCGGTGAACTGCACGGCACGATCGATCGGGTCGGGCGGGACCACTTCGACATCGCACTTCACGACTCCGACAGTGCGCGACGGGAGACCGCGGTCACCCAGTATCGGGTCATCCCCTTCGAGCGGCTGGTGTTCGTGCGCCTCTGAGGGAAACTGCGCCCGGCAGCTACGACTGCGTCAGGACCGATCTCGATCGCGATCGCCGAAGGAATACTCCTGGAGGCTCGCGAATTCCGACTGGTTCCAGAGCCCGATGCGGCGAGACTCCTCGTACCGGTCCTGGATGTAGGACTCGAGCACGGTGCGTTCGACCCGCCAGTGGCCGTGGCCCCCCACTTTGATCGCGGGAAGCTCACCAGACCGCACAAGGGCGTAGGCCTGGCTCGCCGACACGTTCAGCACATCCGCCGTTTCGGCGATGGTGAGAAAGCGACTGGTTCCTGGCTGCTCCGGCTCGTTCATGACTCGAGTATGAATCAGGCTCTCCTCCCCTGACCGGGCTGTGGATAACTTTCTCGTCGGCGACTTCCGGGCCGCACGATGGACACCGCATCCGATGAACGGCGACGACCCAGGCGGGGAACGATGACAGGCAGAATCGAACGAGGCAATCGACCCCCGAGGAATTGGTGGTTCGATCCACGATTCGCGATCGGGCTCGCACTGGTCGTCGCCTCCGTGCTCGGGGTGTCCGCCATCGTGAACGCAGCGGATACGAGTGCTCAGTTCTATTCCGCGAGGGCCGCGCTCAGCCCGGGGGACCGCATCCATCCCGGCGACCTCGTCGAGCAGAGTGTGCGGCTCGGGAGCGCCGGGGCGCACTACCTCGGCCTCCGTGACATTCCGGATGCCGGACTCGTCATCACGAGACCGGTGGCGGCGGGCGAACTCGTCCCCGCCTCGGCCGTCGGATCCGTCGCCGGGCTCACGGTCACCTCTGTGGTGATCGCCGTCGACGGACAGCTCGCGCGGGCGATCGACTCCGGTGCCGTCGTCGACCTGTGGGCGGCGCACGAGACGGCCGACCGCGTCTACGGTCCGCCGACCGTGCTCGTCTCGTCTGCAACGGTGGTGCGCCTGATCAAGGCCGAGGGGATCATCGCCGACGGAAGCAGCGGATCGGTCGAACTGCTCGTGCCGCGGAACAAGACGGCGAGGGTACTCGAGGCGATCGCCAATGACGATGCGCTCTCACTGGTGCCCACGAGCCTTCCGGCCGGAAAGTGACGGCGTGCCGATGACGATCGACCGCATCGCGCTTGCCCTGCCCGTCTCGCTCGAAGACCGGATCGGCGCCGAGCTAGTGCGTCACGGGCACGAACTCGCTGCGAGCTGCGGGAGCGCCGACGAACTGGCCTCCGTGCTCGCCGAGGGGCGCGCCGACTACGCGGTGGTCTCGGCGCGTCCCCGCTACCTGAACGATCGGTTGATGACCGAGGCGGATGCGGCCGGGGTGCGGATCGTCGCCCTCATCGAGGATGACGCCGACCGACGCCACGCCAAGGCCCTCGGGCTTCACGAGGTCGCTGAAGCGTCATCCGACTGGGAACGCATCGAGCTGTTGATGCTCGGATCGTCGCCACCGGAGATCCCGCCGATGGTCGATGCGGAGTCGGGCCGCGGGCGGGTCATCGCCGTCTGGGGTCCGGCGGGATCACCGGGACGCACGACACTCGCCATCGCCATCGCCTCTGAATTGGCCGCAGCCGGCTGCACGGTCGCCCTCGCCGACGTCGACACCCACAGCGGCTCCATCGCCCCGGCCATCGGGCTGCTCGACGAGGCCCCCGGGTTTGCGGCCGCGTGTCGACTCGCCGGTGCCGACAGCCTCAACCGCACCGAGCTCGAGCGCATCGCCGAACGATACGAGTCGCCCGGCGGAGGATTCTGGGTGCTCACGGGCATCGGGCGACCGAGCCGCTGGCCGGAGCTCTCGGCCGACAGGGTGGCCGCCACCATCCGCGAATGCCGCTCCTGGGTCGACTACACGATCCTCGACACCGGGGCGAGCCTCGAGAACGACGAGGAGATCTCGAGCGACCTCTTCGCTCCGCGACGGAATGCGGCGACGATCACCGCGCTCCGGGAGGCAGACCAGGTGGTGGCGGTCGGTGCGGCCGACCCGGTCGGACTCTCCCGTTTCCTCCGCGCGAACGTCGACCTCATGGAGACGCTGCAGCTCGACCGCGTCACTGTGGTGATGAACCGCATCCGCGCGAGCGCCATCGGACTGAATGCTGCCGGCCAGGTGCGCCAGACCCTCCAGCGTTTCGGCGGGATATCCTCGCCGATCCTCATTCCGCACGACCAGGCGGCTTTCGACGCGGCGATCCTCAGTGGTCGAACACTCATGGATGTCGCCGCCCGCTCGCCGGCCCGCCTCGCGATCGCCGCGATGGTCGCCGATCGCATCCTGCCGCCGCAAAGCGGCTCGTCGAAGCGACGCCGCAAAGGCGTGAAGGTGCTGGCGTGAGGGCGCCTAGCTGCGGATCCTCGCCAGCAGGTCGGCCTTGCTGAGCCGCGAGTAGCCCGCCAGCCCGATCTTCCTCGCGTGGTCTCGCAGCGCGACGAGCGTCCACGACTCCGAGGGCGTGGCCGCGGCCGGCGTGGCGGTCTTTCGAACCGTTCGCGTGGTGGTTCGCGGCGTGGTCGCCGCTCGCGCCGGCCGGCGGCTGGTCACTTTCGTCGCGGCATCCGCGACGTCGGCGGCACCCGCCTTCACGAGGTTCTCGGCATCTTTCGCCACACTGGCCAGCCTCTTGCGCAGCGAACCGGCGGTCTTCTCGGCCGACGCAACGTTGTCATCCGCGGCCTTCTTGACCTTCGCCCGCTCTTTCTTGAGCGCTGCCTTTGCTTTCTCGACCTGCTTGGCGGCGTCTTTCTTCTTCTGTTCGAAGGCCTTCGTCGCCTTCTCGCCCTGCTTCTTCAGCTCGCTCTTCGACATGCTCGGCTTCTTTGCCGCATCCTTCGTTTTCTTCGCTGGTTTTCCTACAGACTTCGACGATTTCGCCGACGCGCTCTTCTTGGAGGACTTTGTGCCTTTGGTGGTTGCCACGGTGTGATCCCTGCCTGCGCAGGCATTTCCTGCGCCGCCCCAATTCTGGCTGATCAGGGCTCCAACCGACAGGTTGAACACACGTCCCCATGCCGAACGGCCCACCTTCTCGGACTCGGGTGCCCGCGTATCATCACGACTATCGCATGCGGCGTCGACCGGACGATCGCGGCGTCGACACGGATCGGATCGGGTTATGCGGATCTCTGGAATAACGGCGGTGGTCACCGGTGCGGCCTCCGGCCTGGGGGCTGCGACGTCGCTCGCGCTCGCGAAGGGCGGAGCATCCGTCATCGGACTGGATCTCGGGTCTGCCGTCGATACCCACCGGGCGACCGCACCCGAGGGCGTGCGCCTAGTCGCAGCGGATGTCACGAGCGAGGAGCAGGTGCTCGCGGCACTCGAGTCGATCGGTGAGGCGGCTCCGCCACTTCGACTCGTCGTCAACTGTGCCGGAATCGCACCGGCGCGCCGCATCCTCTCGTCCAGGGGCGTGCACGAGCTCGACCTCTTCCGTCGGACGATCGAGATCAACCTCATCGGCACCTTCAATGTGCTGCGCCTCGCCGCCGACGTCATCTCGAAGACGGAGCCGGATGACGACGGCCAGCGTGGACTGATCGTCAACACCGCGTCGGTGGCAGCCTACGAGGGCCAGATCGGGCAGATCGCCTATGCGGCGTCGAAGGGAGGCGTCGTCGGGATGACTCTGCCGGCCGCCCGGGATCTCGCCCACTTCGGCATCCGCGTCAACACGATCGCCCCCGGCATCGTCGACACTCCGCTGCTCGCAGCGCTCGGGCCGGAGGTCAACGCCTCCCTGGCCGCCGGGGTGCCGTTTCCGCATCGACTTGCCCGGCCGGAGGAGTACGCGCAACTGGTGCTGATGCTGGCCGAGCACGACTATCTCAACGGCGAGACGATTCGCATGGACGGTGCGCTGCGGATGGCGCCACAGTAAAGGGGCACATCGCGCGCCCTAGACTCTAATCGTGTCGACGCTCTCCGATCTCGTACTCGCGCAGGGCCGTTCCGACGAAGCCGATATCGAGTGGCTGCACCTGCTCGTCGGTGACTGGCAACTGCTCGCCGACCTCGCTTTCGCCGACATCGTGCTCTGGGTGCCGACCGAAGACGGGAGCTTCGTCGCCGTCGCACACGCGCGCCCGTCGAGCTCCGCAACGTTGTTCTACCGTGACTTCGTCGGGCAGGGAATCAAACCGGAGTGGAAGAAACAGGTGACCGACGCATTCGAGTCGGCCCACATCATCGACTCCGCAGCCCCCGACTGGTACGAGGAGACCCCGACGAGGGTGCGCGCCGTGCCAGTGCTCCGACGCCTCTCAGCGACCGGGAAAGAGACGACCGAGCTGCCGATCGCGGTGATCACCCGCCACACCAATCTCAGCGAGGCGCGCAGCCCGAGTCGGCAGGAACTCACCTTCAACGAGTGCGCCAACGACCTCTTCGCGATGATCGCGGGCGGTGATTTTCCGGATCTCGGGGCGCCGTCGGGACCTAGACGGGGAGCACCACGCGCATCCGACGGCCTGCTGCGTCTCGATGTCGACGGCATCGTGACATTCGCGAGCCCGAACGGCCTCTCGGCGTTCAACCGCATGGGCTTCGCCGGTGAACTCGAGGCCGAATCACTCGCCGAGGTGACGACCTCCCTGCTCACCGGGCGCCTCATCGTCGACGAGTCGCTGCCGCTCGTCGTTACGGGACGAGCCCCCTGGCGAACGGATGTCGAGGCCAGGGGCGTCACGGTGTCGCTTCGGGCGATCCCGGTTCGTGATCGCGGCGAGCGGATCGGCGCCATCGTGCTCTGTCGCGATGTCACGGAGCTGCGGCACCAGGAGCGCGAACTCATCACGAAGGATGCCACCATCCGCGAGATCCATCACCGGGTGAAGAACAATCTGCAGACGGTCGCCTCACTGCTGCGCATCCAGGCCCGGCGCTCGCACTCCGATGAAGCGCGGGAATCCCTGAATCAGGCGATGCGACGGGTTGCGGCTATCGCGGTCGTGCACGACACGCTCAGCGAGGGGCTCAGCCAGAACGTCGACTTCGACGTGGTGTTCGACCGGGTACTGAAGCTCATCGCAGAGGTCGCGTCGACGCACAACACGAAGGCGCATCCGAAATTCACCGGCAGCTTCGGGGTGCTGCCGAGCGAGTATGCGACGCCGCTCTCGCTCGCGCTGACCGAACTCGTCACGAACGCCGTCGAGCACGGTCTCGCCGGCCGTGAGGGCATCGTCGAGATCATCGCGGAGCGAACAGATGTCGCACTGAGCGTCACGGTGCGCGACAACGGGACGGGTTTGCCGGAGGGCAAAGTCGGCTCGGGGCTCGGAACGCAGATCGTGCGAACGCTCATCCAGGGCGAACTCAGCGGAACCATCGACTGGCACACGATGGTCGGCGACGGCACCGAGGTGACCATCGAGATTCCGCTGACCTGGCTGGTGCGAGCGTAGTTGCGGTCTTCCCGCCGGCGGCGGGTGCTCCGTCTAGGAGGTACGCCTGCTGCGTCTAGGAGGCGCGACGGGCGCGAGCGGCGCGGCGCTTGAGTGCGCGACGCTCGTCTTCGCTGAGGCCGCCCCAGACACCGGAATCCTGGCTGGTTTCGAGAGCGTACTGGAGGCACATCTCGGTGACGCTGCAGCGACCGCACACCGCCTTCGCCTTGTCGATCTGGTCGACGGCGGGACCGGTGTTTCCGACCGGGAAGAAGAGCTCCGGGTCAGCTGTGAGGCATGCGGCCTTGTCGCGCCAGTCCATGTGTGGTGCTCCTTCTGTGTTGCGAACGCAGGGGAAAAATCCCTGACAGAGGCCGATGGGCCAAGATTCGGATCGAGCTGGGGGGAATTTCGGGCTACACCCACGGCCCTGTAGGTGCAAATCAACCTCACATAGAATCTCATATTGGTTGTAGCAAATCAATAGATGATCGGGGTCAGTAGCTGTGAGCGAACCGCAAAAGGGGCACAGGCCCGCACTTTTGGTGCTGCTCGGGGTGTTCATCTACGCGGAGGCCATCGCGATGACCGGCGTGAGCGTCTACCTCCTGGTCGAATTATTGACGGCGCGTCCGGACTCCTATGCGAGTGCTGTCGCCATCCTCATCCTCGCTGTCATCGCGGCCGCTTTCCTGTTCGTGCTCGCGACGAACACCCTGCGCGGGCGCCCGTGGATCAGGGGGGCGGCGGTCACCTGGCAGGTGCTCCAGATCCTCATCGGCGTGGTCAGCCTGCAGGGCCAATTCGCCCGACCGGACATCGCCTGGGCGCTCATCATCCCCGCCGCGATCGTGCTGGTGCTGCTGTTCACCCCGCCGGTGCTCGCGGCGACGCGACGCGAGCCGGAGGTATAGACCGGGCCCCTTCTCGCCGTCACTTCGAACCCTGACTCTTCGTGGTGCGACGCTCAGGCCACAGGGACCGTCGACATGCCACTTTTCGGCCCCGTTTCGCGGTTCCCGGCCTCAGATCGGCATCTCGACGGCAACTTTGACGCCGTCGCTGCGGATCCGCAAGGCGACAAGTCACGCACCGCACGAAACGGGAATGGGTCTAGGCGTCGATCCCGAGCTTTTTGCGGAGGGATGCGACGTGGCCGGTCGCCTTCACGTTGTAGAGAGGCAGCACGATGGTGTCGTCGCCATCCACGACGAACGTCGAGCGAAGCGTGCCGGTGACCGTCTTGCCATAGAGAGATTTCTCCCCGTACGCGCCATAGGCGTGGTGAACGGCGAGGTCTTCGTCGCTGAGCAGCGGGAAGTTGAGGCCCTGCTCCTCCTGGAATTTCTTAAGGGGCGCAATCGGATCCTTCGAGATCCCGAGCACCTGGTAACCGGCCGACTTGAGTGAATTGATGTTGTCGCGGAAGTCGCAGGCCTCGGTCGTGCAGCCGGGGGTGCTGGCCGCAGGATAGAAGTACACGATCACGTTCTTGCCGGCGAAATCGGAGAGGGAGACATCCGACCCGTCCTGGTCTTTGAGAGTGAAGGACGGCGCCTTCTGGCCGACTTCGAGCCTGGTGGATGACGGCATGGGTTCTCCTCGCTTGACACGGTCTGACGTCCAATCCTAAGCACGTGGTCGAGTTCGCGAAGGCGCTCTGCGGCCTGCTAATGTTGACCCTTGGTTCCCGCGCTGAGCGTCTCGCTTCAGTGGGGCCGAAACGCACCTCTAGCTCAATTGGCAGAGCAACTGACTCTTAATCAGTGGGTTCCGGGTTCAAGTCCCGGGGGGTGCACCAGAAGACGACTGATCAGCGACCCGATCTTTCGGGAGCACCGTCTCGTCCGGATGTCTCGTCGCTAGCAAGACAGCGCGTTACTCCTCAACCGGCCCGACGTAATCATGCCTACCTGCCACGCGTTCATACCGTGTTCCCGGGGTGAGGTTCACAGCCCAGTGACGAGGGGGCGTGGCAGCACGCGCCGCGTGTTTCGGTGCCGGTGAAAGCGGGGAGGGACTTTCGGCTCTACTCGTGCGGTAGCAGATGAGGGAACCTCATTGGAGATCGAGTTGTTGCTGCCGAGGCAGAGGGACTCGCGTCATCGACGGCTCCACGCAGTTGCGCGGGTCGTCAGGGGAATCATCGACAGGGGAACACCATGCATGCACCAGGCACACGCGCTCGTCGGATCGCCGCACTCAGCGCTGGTCCGGTAGCCATCCTTCTGGCCGGCCTTCTCGTCTGGCACGGCTCGAGTGCTGCCTTCACCGCCCAGACGAGGAACATCGGCAACAACTGGGACACCGGATCGGTCGCCCTCACAGATGACGACCTCGGCACCGCAGCGTTCCAGATCACTCATGTCACTCCCGGACAGACCGGGTCCAAATGCATCACCGTCACGTCGACCTCGTCGAACGCCGGCGTGGTGAAGATGTATCTCACGCGGTTGGGTGCCCAGGGGCTCGAGAGCAACATCATCATCACCCCCGAGATCGGCACCGGGGGAGGGTTCGCGAGCTGTGTCGGATTCGTGTCGGAGTCGGCGCTGCCGCCGCAGTCCCTGCTTGCCGTCTCGACCCTGGCCTCGAACTACGCGACGGGGGTGCTGCCGTGGACGACGACGGGGGCGGCCTCCGGTGAGTCGAAGACATACCGCGTCACCTGGACGTTCTCGACAACGGGCCTCGACCAGGGCCAGATCGACGCACTCCAGGGCAAGTCGGTCAGCGCCGACGTCGTCTGGGAGCTCCAAACCAGCTGAGCGACTGCATCGGCGAACGCGCGGTGACCATGATGTCCGAGTCGATTGAAGGGCATCCGGAGACCGTGGCTCAAGCGATCGCCGGCTGGGGCCGGCTGCTGCTGGCGATCGCGGCGCGGGGGTACCTCGTCTTCGTCGTCTCCCTCGCCGTCTGCGCCATCCTGCCGGCCGTATTCGGGGTGAGCGGTTCGGTGGTGCAGAGCGGGTCGATGGAGCCGCTCATCCGGCCGGGGGATGTGGTGCTGTCCGAGACGCATCCGGTCATCGATCCGGTACCGCTCGGGCGTGTGGTCACGTTTCAGGCCCCTGCGGGCTCGGAGCGAACCGGGCAGCTACTCCACCGCATCGTCGCGATCAACCACAATGGATCCCTCGTCACCGCTGGGGACGCGAACGCAGACGTCGACAGCACGCCGCTCTCGCGAACGAACATCACCGGCCGAGCCTTCCTGCTCATTCCCCTCATCGGTCTTCCGGCCTTCTGGCTGACGACCGGAAACACCGGCTCGTTCATCGCCTGGGCACTCGTGACGCTGCTGGCGATCGTTCTCGAAGTGCGCTTCTCGCTGCCGCGCGGAAAGAAACACTCGGCCGGCTATCCCATTCCCGCCACGACACGACTCGCACTGCTCGGTCGTACGACTGCGATCGTCGCGGTGGCGGCCCTTCTCGGAACGACCGGGGCGGCTCCATCCCTCGGTCGGGTGGATGCGGCATTCAGCGCGCGCACGACATCCGTCGGAAACTCCTGGGCTACCGCTCCGGTCGTGCCGGCGACCAAGCTCGTCTTCACGACCCAGCCGTCGTCATCCACCGGTGGCATCGCGTTCACGAGCCAACCGGTGGTGATGGTGCAGACGGCGGCCGGCGTCAAGTCGACAGGTACGCGCACCGTCACTCTCTCGCTGACGAGCGCCGGCAACGCCACTCTCGGTTGCGCATCCAACACGATCACCTCGACGACCGGGATCATCGCCTTCACCGGATGCGCGATCGACAAGGTCGGCACCTACACTCTCACCGCGACCTCGGGAACGCTCACTGCTGCGGTGAGTACGAGCGTGCGTATCACGGTCGGGCCGGCGGTAGCCCTGACCTTCACCGCTGCGCCATCCACGAATCGCGTCGCGAGCACCTTCACCACCCAGCCGGTCGTCGCGATCGTCGACGCCGGAGGCAACACCACATCATCGACCGCCGGCGTGACCCTCTCGATCACCACCCCGGCGGGGGCGACACTCAGCTGCACCTCGAATCCCCGAGCGGCGGTGTCGGGGGTTGCGACGTTCGCCGGATGCCGGATAGACCGCGCGGGAACATACTCGCTTACAGCCGTGTCCGGCACCTTCGTACGTGGCGTCAGTGCGTCGTTCGTCGTCTTCGGTCCCGCCCTCGCCCCGCTCAGCTGCCAGGCTCAGCTCTTCGTCGCGACCTTCAGCTGGACGCCGACTCCGCAGGTGGCCACGCAGTACACCCTGTACGTCAATGGCATCTCCGTGGCGCCGACGGGAGCCGATGGCTGGAACTCCTCTGTTCAGCTGAGCACCAGCAACGTTCCGGCGTCGACTTTCCCCCAGGGGACCGCGACCGTTCAAGTGCGACAGGTACTCGCAAACGGTCAGGAGCAGGTCGTCGGTGACGGCAAGCTCGCGATCGGTCCGATCTTCTTCCGCACCTACGGGTGCGGGTGAGGCGATGTGCGATCCGCGAAAGGGTCGAAGGATGTGACCAAGGACTCTACGAGACCGCCGCCGCACGCGCTGGACTTGTCGCACGAGTCAAGCGCTGGCGGTCGAGCCATCGCAAAGAGAGGAACGGGCATGACCGAAACCACCGAACACGGCGTCGAGCGGATCACGGACGACCAGTGCTGGGCATTTCTCGAGTCGACCGATCTCGGTCGCCTCGGCGTGAGGGCCGGCGACGGAGTCGACATCTTCCCGATCAACTACCTGGTCAAAGACCGTGTGATCTACTTCGGCAGCGCGCCCGGATCGAAGCTGGCCGACCTCACGAAGCATCCACTCGTCGCCTTCGAGGTCGACGGTGTCGCCGATCGCCAGCGGTGGAGCGTGGTGGTGCGCGGGACAGCCTCCCGGCTCAGCCTCCAGTCCGAGATCGAGTATGCCGGCATCCACCACTTCCACTCCCAGACTCCGGTCGACAAGTGGAACTACGTGCGGATCACCCCCGGAGGAATCGGGGGCCGTCGCTTCACCACGAGCCGCAGGGTGCACTAGCGGGACGCGCCCGTTCGGGCCACCAGCGGCACGCCTGCTGATATGATGAATTTATAAAGTCACGAATTTAGGGAGAGCGATGAAGAACACCGCGACACTGATGTACGTACTTGCGGCGACCTTCCTCATCGTGGATGGCGCGTACCTCACCTGGAGCCTGCTTGCCCACAATTTCGAGCTCATCGGTGTCATAACGATGGGACTCTCCGGAATCCTGTGCCTGTTCATCGCGTTCTATTTCGCTCGGTCCGCCGTCGGGTCGGCGGCGTGGCCGGAAGACCGACAGAACGCCGAGATCGATGACGGCGACCCGGAGATCGGTCATTTCAGTCCGCACAGCTGGTGGCCGGTGCTGCTTGCCGGCTCGGCCAGCCTCCTGATCCTCGGCGTCGCGATCAGCGCCTGGATCGCGTTCCTCGCCCTGCCGTTCCTGCTGATCTGCGTCGTCGGATGGGTCTACGAGTACTACCGCGGAAACTTCGCGCGATGAGGGACCAGCGCAGTAACCCACTCCGACTTGATGGATGCATCACACCATGGAATCGTGGATCCATGGACCCCTACAGCGATGCCCAGCGACCCCTCTACGAAGTCAAGGCGAATCTCTTCAAGGGCCTGGCGCATCCGCTCCGCGTTCGCGTGCTCGAGGTGCTCTCCGCATCACCGTCGGTCTCGGTCGCGGATCTGCTCGCCGACACCGGGCTCGAGGCGTCCCACCTCTCGCAGCACCTCTCGGTACTGCGCCGGCACAACCTCGTGACGGCGGAGCGGCGCGCGAGCCAGGTCTTCTACCGCCTCGCCTACCCGGAGGTCGCCGAACTGCTCTCCGTGGCCCGCGCCCTTCTCGTGCGGGTGCTCGAAACCACGCACAGCCAGCTCGTCTCGACGGTCACGCTCCCGTTCGCCGCAGATCTGGCCACGTCGGAGGATCCAGAGATGATCCGGTGAAAGCCGCCGGGTACCTCCGATCCCTCCTGCCGGGCCCGGCCGACTACCGGTCGGTGGGTCGCACCTGGCGCGGCGATGTCATCGCCGGAATCACCGTCGGAATCGTCGCCCTGCCGCTGGCGCTCGCGTTCGGTGTCAGCTCCGGAGCGGGGGCGGCAAGCGGTCTCATCACCGCGATCGTGGCGGGCATCGTGGCGGCCGTATTCGGGGGCTCCAACATCCAGGTGTCGGGCCCGACCGGCGCAATGGTCGTCGTGCTCGGCCCGATCGTCGCCACTCACGGCGCCGGAACCGTCGCGGTCGTCAGCGTCATGGCCGGAGTCTTCGTGCTCGTTGCCGGCGCGCTGAAACTCGGCCGAACCGTGTCGTACATCCCCTGGCCGGTGATCGAAGGATTCACCTTCGGGATCGCGGTCATCATCTTCCTCCAGCAGGTGCCCGCCGCTGTCGGCGCAAAGCCGGGAGCGAGCAGCAACGCGCTCATCTCGGCCGTGCAGTCGTTCGGAGGCATCTCCGTTGCGACCGTCGTCTTCCCCCTCGCTGTGGTCGCGGTCGTCGCGACCATCATGGTGTTAGCCCCGCGAATCCACCCGAAGCTCCCCGGATCGATCATCGCCATCGTCGTCGTCACGGTGATCGCTGTCGTCGCAAAGGTGCCGCTCACCCGGATCGGCGTTCTGCCCGACACGCTCCCCGCCCCCTCATTCCCGAGCGTCTCGCTCGGCACGATGGGTTCTCTCGTCGGGGCGGCGCTCACCGTCGCCGCCCTCGCTGCCATCGAGTCGCTGCTATCGGCCCGTGTCGCGGCGACGATCTCCGACACCGGTGCGTTCGACGCCGACCGCGAACTGGTCGGACAGGGGCTCGCGTCCATCGCGTCCGGATTCTTCGGGGGGATGCCGGCGACCGGGGCGATTGCGCGCACGGCCGTGAACATCCGCTCCGGGGGGAAGAGCCGAGTCTCGGCGATCGTGCATTCGCTGGTGCTGCTCGCTGTCGTGTACCTGGCGACGACCGTCGTCTCGCAGATTCCGCTCGCCGCGCTCTCGGGGGTGCTGATGGTCACCGCTACCCGGATGATCTCGGTCAGGACGGTGCGAAGTGTCGTCGGCTCGACCCGCTCCGATGCCGCCGTCTTCGTCGTCACCGCGATCGTCACCGTATCGGTGGACCTGATCGTGGCGGTCGGGATCGGGATCGCCGTCGCGGCATTCTTCGCGCTGCGGGCGCTCGCGCGGTCTGGCGGAGTGCATCGTGAAGAGCTACCCATTCCCGCTCGACCCGGGGACGAGCGGATCGCGCTGTTCCGGCTCGACGGAGCCCTGTTCTTCGGCGCCGCCGATCGGATGATGGAGCGCGTGACGCAGATCAGTACGGTGTCGGTCGTCATCATCCGGATGTCGCAGCTGCAGGTTCTCGACGCGACGGGCGCCCGCGGGATCGCCGAGATGATCCACGGGCTGGAACTCCGCGGCATCACGGTGCTGGTCAAAGGTATCCAGAGCCAGCACGTTCGCCTGCTCACCCGGGTGGGCGTGCTGTCCTCTCTTCGGCATCCGAACCATGTCTTCGATGATCTCGACGAGGCGGTCGAGCACGCCCGCAGTCACGTCGCGCGAGAGATCGCGACACTCAGCGGCGCGTGATGTCGGGCGTTGCCGCGGGGGCTGAGCAGATCGGACTCTGCAGATCGGACTCTGCACGAGCCGTGGCAGTGCGAGTAGCCGACCTCACCTGGCCGATGCATAGGACTGTAAACGCTGATGTAATTCGCGCTCAGATAGCTGCCGCCTTTCTGAGCGCGAATTACATCAGCCGTGGAGGGAACACGATGGAGTGAGCACTGCCGCCCCGTGTGCGGTGTGCCATGCGGTCGATCGGCCGATAGTCCGCGCGCGAAGGGGGCGTGGCGACATCCGCCACGCCCCCAAGGCCGCGCTACTGCACGTAGGTCAGCGTGTTGGTCACCGAGATGACCGAGGCGAGGGCCGCCATGATGAATCCGCCGATGTACGGGTTGTTGGTCGCGCGGTAGATCTTGCGGCTGAGGACGGCCGCGACACCGAGGAACACGATCACCGGGAACAACCAGATCGAGAAGATGCCCCCGAAACCCGGGATGAGCTCGCCCGTTCCGGCGAAGGTCAGGTACTGCGCGATCACCAGGATCAGCGGCGCCAGGATGTTGAACACCGTGAGGATGAGCGTGTTCAGCCACTCCTTCTTTCCGATCGTGAACCGGTTGAAGCCGTTGATCGCGACCGAGTTCGCCAGGTAGTAGATAAGGAACAGCGGCAGATAGAGCAGAGCGATCAGCAGCTTGTCAGCCGTGAACGTCGGGATCGCCAGCACCCAGAGCCTGAAGTCGGTGTTGAAGAAGTAGCCGAGGACGAAGACGATTCCGAAGGCTGCGATCACCGTGATCAGGCCGAGGAGGATGCCGAGCCAGAATTTCTTCCACCCGGGAAGGATGCCGACCTCCCGGAAATTCTGTCCGCTCTTCTTCCCGAACACCTGATACGACACCGTCATCACGATCAGCGCGAAGATGCCGTTGATCGCGGCCCACAGCCCGATGAAGAAGACGGCCCCCTGCGGAATGAGCGGCGGTGCGCCGGTGAAATAGACGGCGGCGAGCGGCGTGAAGTTGCTCAGGAAGACATAGCTGAATCCCGAGAACAGGGCGGAGATGCCGAGGCTGCCCCAGAACCAGGTCAGTCCCTTGCGATCCCGGGCCGGTAGTTCGGCCGGCTGGGTGTACCGCAGCCCCGCGAACAGTCGGACACCGAGCAGCGCCTTCGCGAAGGCGACGAGGAAGATCGCGAAGGCGATCAGCCCAAGGCCGTTGAAGAATTCCTTGAGCTGCCAGATCTGCGAGCCGACCGGGATCGCGTTCGGAGTGCCGAGCGACCTGTCGAAGAAGGTGAGAAGGCTCGTCACCTCCTGCTTCGAGAACGGTCCCCACGGGTGGGTCTGCGGAGGATTGTTGACGATGCGGAGCGCGCTCTGGCCATCGACGGTCTGAGAGTAGAAGTGGAACGACGAACGCTTGTCCGAGGAATCGGACGCACCGAAATGCAGGAACGACTGTGCGTTCGGTGTGCCGATGTACTGGCCGGGCGTGGTCAGCGCCTTGCCCGTCTTGTCGTAGCTGCGGAAGAAGAACTCGTCGAATTGATCGGCCTGGACGCCGACGTCACGGTTTCCGTAGTAGTTGATGTACGCACCCTTGGCGTCGACGTAGATCGGGTCGTTGTCGACGAGGTAGACCGACTTGATGAGCGGCGACGCGGCAGCATCGTCGAGCGGGATGGCGAAGTTCGCCGCCCGTGCTCCGTTGGAGTGGCCGCTGATACCGATCTTGTTCGTGTCGACGTAGGGGAGGGCCGCGATCTCTTTCACCGCGTCGTACATCCCGGTGGCCGCGACGGCTTCGTTGCCCTCCTTCATGTACGACGAGCTTCCGTGGCCGTACATGTCGATCGACATGACGACATAGCCGCGGCGGGCGAGCTCGACGTAGTTGGAATCCTGCATCTCCTTCTCGTTCCACCAGCCGTGGGCGAGCACGATGGCCGGACGCTTATCGCTCGCGCTCGCGCCGTTCGGCTTGAGGAGAAGGGCGCTCAGGGTGCCGCCACTCGCCCCCGGAAACGTGATCTTCGCAATGGATACCGCACCACCGGATGACTGGGTGATGTTCGCGCCGAGTGCCGAGATGAGGCACAGCACGAGGGAGAACACGAGCCAGAAGGCGTTCCTCCGGAAAAATTTCTGCTTCACGTGGTCCGAACTCCTTTGTTGGTTACCTAACGGAACGACCGGTCGAAGGTCATCCTTGCTCGTCGGAGTCATCCTGACCCGACGAGCAAAATCGATTCAATCTGCCAGCCCCGCACCGCACAAGTAGGCTGAACAAACGTGCACGTTTGAGCGCCATGGAAAGCCGGGCGGAGAACTCAATGTCAATCAGCTGGCAATTCGCCGCACGTATGCCCAGAAATATGGGGCATCTTCGGGGCGATGAGAGAGGGCGTTTTCATGTATCTGGAGCAACTCGACACGGTGTTCGTTCTTCACGTGAACGACGGCGAGAACCGCTTCAACCACGACTCCGTGGCTAAACTCTCCCGGCTGATCGCAGAGGTCGAGGCGGCATCCGGTCCGAGGGCGCTGGTAACGGTGGGAGAGGGCAAATTCTGGTCGAACGGGCTCGACCTCGACTGGCTCACGGCGAATCAGCCGCGGGCATCCGCGCTGCTGCTTGCGGTGCACGACCTGTTCGGGCAGGTGCTGGCGGCCGGCGTGCCGACTGTCGCCGCCATCCAGGGACACTGCTACGCGGCAGGCGCCATGCTCGCGCTCGCCCATGATGTGCGCATCATGCGCGAAGACCGCGGGTTCTTCTGTCTGCCGGAGATCGACATCCGGCTCGCATTCTCTCCCGGGATGAGTGCCCTGGTCGCCGCCAAGCTCACCCCGCAGGTCGCGCATCAGGCGATGGTGTTCGGTCGACGATACGGGGGAGCGGAAGCCGCGTCGGTCGGAATCGTCGACGAGACCGCGGCGGAATCCGACATCCTGCCGAGGGCGATCGCGGTGGCGGCGTCTCTCGCCGAGAAGGATTCCGCAACCCTCGCAGCGATCAAACGGACGCTCTACGCTCCCGTGCTGGGGGCGCTCGGCGATACCGCTGCGAACTCGAAGATCGACGGTCTCTTCGCCTGATCGTTCGCGGTCACGAGGAGCGAAAGTAAGCCCCGAACTGGGGTAATGCGAACCAGCGACAACAGTTGTCGGCCCTGCTAACTTTTCACTAGATGGCCGGGGGCTGATTTTTCCACGGTCGGGATCGTTGTCTTGCGCGGGGGCGCGAAGACGCGATGGTTACAGGTCGGCTCGACACGAGTTCTCGAGATCCGACCGGATCGCCGCCGCAACTGCCAGGGAGCGGCGGCGATCCATTTCTCCGGTGCCGCAGCCTTCTCCGCTGCCGATCAGGCGACGAGTCGTTCGTGCTGTTCGGGGGTGTGACCGGCCAGCGCTGCCTCTTCGGCTCGGGCAGCCTCGGCGGCTCCCTCCGGGCTGAACGGGGACGGCACGGATTTCGACGCGATCGGCGCCGGTTCGCGCATCGGCTTGACCGCACTCTGCTTACCGTCGGCGGCACCCTGGTGGCGGCTCTTCTTCTGCGGGGTCAATTGCGCCGCGACATCCCACGCGAGGTGTTCCGCGACGGTTTCGCCGAAAACGGAATCGACCGCGTCCCGATCCTTCATGGAGACGGTCCACATTCCGCTGGTGCCGAAGGCCTGCACGAGGCGCTCCCTCACGAGTTCGAATACCAGCTTTTGTACTTCTTCTGACTGTTCGGGCGTGAGGCCGCGATTGCGCCTTCGCAATGGGTTGATCACGGGGTGCCCTTTCGACGTGGGGATGCTTCCCGCTCATTGTCGGTCACAGTCGACCGGATTCCGGGGTGACACGCCTACAGAAAAACGGGCGAGGACTATAGTCCTCGCCCGTTTTCTTCGCGTCAGCTACTTCTGGTCGAAGATTTCCGCCTCCATGGCGTCGTAACCTTCCGTTTGCGGATCGCCGTGCAGCCCGCCGCTGAGTGCGAACTCCTCTTCCGGCGAGAGCACGAGACTCTTGCGGCCGATCAGGGCGAAGAGCAGCAGACCGACGACATAGACGATCGCGATTGCGGCGATTGCGATCTGGTAGCCGGGGTTGAACAGGAAGGCGACGAAGATCACTGCGGCAATCACCCCGGCGACGACCGCTCCGACGACCCCGGTGGGGCTCTTGTACGGACGCTTCGCGTTCGGGAACCTGCGCCGAAGGATGACGAACGAGATCATCTGCATGATGTACGAGACGACCGCGCCCCAGATCGCGATATTCAGAACGACCGAACCGGCGATGTTGGCCGCGGCCCCACCGATGGCGGCCGTGCGGTCGACGACGATCAGCAGCACGATTCCGATGACCGCTCCGACGACGAGCGCCGTGACGGGGGTCTGCCGTTTTCCGGTGACCGAGAGCGCCTTCGGGTAATACCCGGCACGGGAGAGCGAGTAGAGGTTGCGACCGTAGGCGAACATGATCCCCTGCAGCGAGGCGAGCAGCCCGACGAGAGCGAACACCGCGAGGAGCCCGGCAAGGCTCTTCGGCACCATGAGATCGAATCCGTCGAGCAGCGGTTGAGTGGAGATCTGGATCTGCTTCGCCCCATTCACGCCGGTGTTCACGATGAAGATGGCGACCGCGCAGATGAGGAGCGTGATCAACGCGACGATGCCGGCCCGTGGGATGTCGCGCTGCGGGTTCTTGGTCTCCTCGGAGGCGAGCGGTAACTCCTCGATGCCGAGGAAGAACCACATGGCGAAGGGGATCACCAGCAGCACCGGGCCGAAGCCGTGGGGGAGGAAGATGCTGTTGCCGGCATCCGGCTTCACGTTCCAGAGGTTGGCGAGGTGGAACGAGCCCGTGGCGAAGGCCACGATGACGAATACCGCGAGGATCGCGATGGACATGATCGAGACGACGATGGCGAGGCGGAAGCCGATCGCGGCCCCGAGTGCGTTCACGGCGACGAACGCAACATAGAGGATGACCCACATCACCCACCGCGGAGTCTGGAATCCGAAGAAGGCGAGGAGCGCCCCGTTCGCGTATTGTGCAGCGAAATAGACGACGACGGCAGTTGTCACCACGTACTCGATCGACTCCGCGAGCCCCGTGATGAACCCGCCCCACGGCCCCATCGCGGCCCGAGCGAATGAGTATGCCCCGCCGGTGTGAGGCAGCGCGGCCGCCATCTCTCCGATCGAGAACAGCATCGTGAAGTACATGACGATGACGATCACGACAGCGATGGCCATTCCACCGAATCCCGCGTCGGAGACGCCGAGGTTCCAGCCGGAGAACTCGCCGGAGATGACGGCGGCGACACCGAGCCCCCAGATGCCCCAGAAGCCGGCGCTTCGCTTGAGCGTGCGTTTCTCGAAGTACCCTGCCTCGACCTTGTTGTACGTGGCGCCGTCGACTGTGTCCGTCATGAGGTCTCCTGGGCTCTTGGAGCGTAGGTGAGGTCGGGGAATGCCCCACGCTTGTGCGAAAGCTTGGCGTTTATTGGTATCCGGTGTCTACCTTTGGATGTTAAAAGTTTGTTACAGCGTCGAGGATCGATGCCACCATCGGCGTGATGTAATGGTCGGCAAGTACCCGCGTCCGCTAGGAGAATCACGATGTCTGCACGCACCGGAATGCTCACGACAGACCAGCTCGACGTGCTGATCGACGCCGGCGAGATCGACACCGTGATCGTCGCGTTCACCGACATGCAGGGTCGCCTCGTCGGCAAAAGGGCCTCCGCCCGCCTGTTCAAAGAGGAGATCAGCCGGCACGGTGCCGAGTGCTGCAACTACCTCCTCGCCGTCGACGTCGAGATGAACACCGTCGACGGCTACCGCATCTCCTCGTGGGAGAAGGGGTACGGCGACATGGCGATGATCCCCGACCTCTCGACCCTGCGACTCGTGCCCTGGCTGCCGGGCACCGCCCTCGTCATGGCCGATCTCACCTGGCTCGACGAGGCACCCGTTCATCCATCGCCGCGGGAGATCCTCAAGAAGCAGATCGCCCGCCTCACCGAGAGGGGGCTCGTGCCGTACGTCGGCACCGAGCTGGAGTTCATCGTCTTCGATGACAGCTATCGGGATGCCTGGGGCAAGGGTTACGTCGGCCTTACGCCGGCGAGTGATTACAACATCGACTACGCGCTGCTCGCGTCGACGCGGATGGAGCCTCTGCTTCGCGACATCCGGATCTCCATGGAGGGTGCCGGAATGTACTGCGAGGGCGTGAAGGGCGAGTGCAATCTCGGCCAGCAAGAGATCGCCTTCCGCTACGAGGACGCACTCACCACCTGCGACAATCACTCGATCTACAAGAACGGCGCAAAAGAGATCGCCGACAGGCATGGGAAGTCCCTCACCTTCATGGCCAAGTTCAACGAGAGGGAGGGGAACAGCTGCCACATCCACATCTCGTTCCGCGGTGCCGACGGATCTGCGGTCTTCGCCGACGCAGACGACGAGCTCGGGATGTCGAAGATGTTCCGCCATTTTCTCGCCGGCCAGCTGAAGACGATGCGTGAGCTCACTCTCTTCTTCGCCCCGAACATCAACTCCTACAAGCGTTACGTCGACGGCAGTTTCGCGCCCACCGCCGTTGCCTGGGGACTCGACAACCGCACCTGCTCCCTCCGGGTCGTCGGACACGGACTCGGGATGCGCGTCGAGAACCGCGTACCGGGCGGCGACGTCAATCAATACCTCGCTACGGCGGCGCTGATCGCCGGCGGGCTCTACGGCATCGAGCACGAGCTGGAACTCGAGCCGATGTTCGAAGGCAATGCGTACGGCAGCGACGCTCCCCGGGTTCCGACGACGCTGCGGGAGGCAGCCGAGCTGTTCGGTGCCTCCGAGATCGCCCGGGAGGCATTCGGGGTGGATGTCGTCGAGCACTACCTCAACAACGCGGCGATCGAGGTGGCCGCCTACGATGCCGCCGTGACCGACTGGGAGCGGGTGCGCGGTTTTGAGCGCTTCTGACCAGCCGATCATCGGGCTGACCACCTACCTCGAGCAGGCGCAGACCGGCGTCTGGGATGTACCGGCGGCGTTCCTGCCGAAGGTCTACTTCGAGGCGGTGACCCGAGCCGGGGGGATCGCGGTGCTCCTCCCGCCACAGCCCGTGTCGCCGGCGATCGCGTCGCGGGTGGTCGACGGACTGGACGGGATGATCATCACGGGCGGCAAAGACGTCGACCCGGCGCTCTACGGTCAGGCGCCGCACCCGACGACGGACGATCCGCGCCCCGACCGGGATGCTTGGGAGCACGCGCTTCTCGCCGCGGCGATCGAGCGCGGACTGCCATTCCTCGGCATCTGTCGCGGCCTCCAGGTGCTGAACGTCGCCCTCGGCGGCACGCTGCACCAGCATCTTCCCGAGGTGATCGGCAGCACGAAATACCAGCTCGGAAACGGCGAATTCAGCCGCGTGCCCGTGCACATCGACGAAGACAGCGCGGTCGGACGGATGCTCGGCTCCGACGCCCTCCCGGTCGAGGCGTACCACCATCAGGCGGTCGATGTCGTGGCCCCGGGGCTCCGCGTCACGGCGCGGAGCGACGACCAGATCATCGAAGCCGTGGAACTCGCGAGCGTACCGTTCGGAGTCGCCGTGCAGTGGCATCCGGAGCAGACGCCCGACGACCTGAGGCTGTTCGAAGGACTGGTGGATGCCGCGCGCAGCTACCGGAACGGAACCGCATGACGTCCATCACGCTGATCAACCCGGCCGACGAATCCGTGATTCAGACCGTCGAGCACTCCACCATCGAGCGGGTGGATGACGCCGTCGCCCGCGCCGTCGACGCCCAGCGCCGGTGGGCCGCCCTCGCGCCACTCGAGCGCGCCTCCGCCCTCCGCCGCTTCGCGAGCGCCGTCGACGGCGACCTCGAGAATCTCGCCAGGCTCGAGGTCGCGAACTCCGGACATCCGATCGGCCAGGCGCGCTGGGAGGCAGGGCACGTCCGTGACGTTCTCACCTACTATTCGGCTGCTCCCGAACGGATGCTCGGCAGCCAGATCCCCGTCGCCGGCGGCCTCGACGTCACCTTCCTCGAACCGCTCGGCGTCGTCGGCATCATCGTTCCGTGGAACTTCCCGATGACGATCGCGGCCTGGGGATTCGCACCGGCGCTTGCCGCCGGCAATGCCGTGCTGCTGAAGCCGGCCGAGTGGACCCCTCTTACCGCGCTCAGGCTCGGTGAACTCGCTATTGTCGCCGGGCTTCCCGAAGGCCTCTTCACCGTGCTCCCGGGCCGCGGCGACGTGGTCGGCGAGCGATTCGTCACGCATCCACTCGTTCGGAAGATCGTCTTCACCGGCTCGACCGTCACCGGGAAGAAGGTGATGGCCGGGTGCGCCGACCAGGTCAAAGCCGTCACGCTCGAGCTCGGCGGCAAGAGTGCGAACGTCGTCTTCGCCGACTCCGATCTCGAGAAGGCGGCCGCGACGGCACCGTACGCAGTGTTCGAGAACGCCGGCCAGGACTGCTGCGCGCGCAGTCGCATCCTCGTCGAAAGATCCGTGCTCGACCGCTTCCTCGAGCTGCTCGAGCCCGCCGTCGCGGGCGTGCGGGTCGGATCCCCGACGGAAGACAGCACCGAGATGGGCCCGCTCGTCTCGGCCGCGCACCTGGCGAAAGTGCGATCGTACGTACCGGACGACAGCCAGGTCGCGTTTCGCGGGACTGCCCCGGATGGCGCGGGGTTCTGGTTTCCGCCGACCGTGCTCCTTCCGGGCTCGCGCACCGATCGCGTGGTGACCGAGGAGATCTTCGGACCGGTCGTCAGCATCCTCGCCTTCGACGATGAAGCCGATGCGATCGCCCTCGCCAACGACAGCATCTACGGATTGAGCGGCTCGATCTGGACGCGGGACATCGGCCGCGCCATCCGCGTCTCCCGGGCGATCGAGAGTGGCAATCTCTCGGTCAACTCGCATTCCTCGGTGCGCTATTCGACGCCGTTCGGAGGATTCAAGCAGAGCGGACTCGGGCGCGAACTCGGACCGGATGCCGCGGCCGCCTTCACCGAGACCAAGAACGTCTTCATCAGCAGCGACTAATCGGGAGCACTCCATGGCAGTAATGAAAATCGACCTCACGCAGCGGCTCGCCGGCAAGGTCGCCGTCGTCACCGGCGGGGCGAGCGGGATCGGGCTCGCCACCGCGCGACGGTTCGCCGCCGAGGGGGCGAGACCGATTCCGCTCGCTCCCCCGGTGACGACGGCCACCTTGCCCGCGAGGCGCTGCGTGAGGTCAATCTTCGGTACTGCCATCTGGTGTTCCTAACGTGTGATCGGTGAG
>JANYGT010000054.1 GCA_025362355.1 Lacisediminihabitans sp.
CGAGAGAAGGTGAGAACGTTGTCTCCGAGAGGGGCACATACGCCGTCCAGCCGAAGGAGGCGGCCCCCTGCGGGGTGAGGAACCCGGCGACCGCGATCAGGGAACCGAAACTGTAGAGCCAGTAGGCGAACGCGTTCAGGCGGGGGAACGCGACATCCGGAGCTCCGATCTGGAGCGGCATCAGGGCGTTCACGAATCCGGCGAAGAGAGGCGTCGCGAACATCAGCAGCATGATCGTGCCGTGCATCGTGAACAGCTGGTTGTACTGCTCCTTGGTCTGCAACAGCTGCTCACCGGGCTCGAAGAGCTGGGCGCGGATGACGAGTGCCATCACTCCGCCGAGCAGGAAGTAGAGGAACGAGGTGATCAGGTACAGGTAACCGATCGTCTTGTGGTCAGTGGTGGTGATCCACTTGACGACGATGTTGCCCTTGCGCTCGACCCCGGGAATGCCGAAGTTCTGTGCGCCACCTGCTCCGGCAGTGGGACGTGCCGCTGTTGTTGTACTCATCTATTCGCCCTACTTATCCGCTTGCGGAGCCGCTGTGTTGCCGGGGAGATTGCTGTTGGTGCTGTACTGGGGGCCGAGGATGCCGGTCTGGCCCTTATCGACCAGCGACTGGATGTAGGCGTCGTAATCGGCCTGCGATTCCACCTTCACCTCGAAGAGCATGCGCGAGTGGTAGTCACCGCAGAGCTCGGCGCACTTGCCGGCGAAGGTGCCGATCTTGGTCGGCTTGAAGTACTCATAGTTGTCTTTGCCGGGGATCGTGTCTTTTTTATAGAGGAAGTCGATGATCCAGAAGGAGTGGTCGACATCGCGGCTCTCGAGCTTGATCTGGGTCGTCTTGTTCACGACGAGGTGGAGCACCGGGATCTTGGCCGCATCGATGGATCCGTCAGAGTTCTCAATCTCCTGGCCCTGGAGGCCGGGAGAGTAGACGCCCTTGCCGCCCGGTCCTTCGTTGAAGTAGCTGAAGTCCCAGGCCCAACGCTTCGCCTCGACGAGAATCGACGTCTGCGGATTCTTGTAGGGCTGCTCGATCGCGGTCTGCTCTTTCGCCGTGAAGGCGAAGAACCCGAGAACGAGGATCAGCGGAACGATGGTGTAGAAGATCTCGATCGGGAGGTTGTAGCGCAACTGCACCGGC
This sequence comes from Lacisediminihabitans sp., assembly GCA_025362355.1. Classification (GTDB taxonomy): domain Bacteria; phylum Actinomycetota; class Actinomycetes; order Actinomycetales; family Microbacteriaceae; genus Lacisediminihabitans. Next base: position 1,152 of record JANYGT010000054.1, read on the forward strand.
AGGCCGGTCTGGCCCTTGCGACGGCGATACACGATCGCGGCCCAGATGATGAGGCCCCAGGTGACGATCCCGACAGCGAGCAGAACGATCCAGGACGTGACCCACAGACCGGTGACGCCCGGCGTGTGGTTCGTTGCTCCGTCGGAACCCGCCGGGAGGAACCCTCTCAGCTGCTGGGGCGTGCAGCCCGCGAGAACCACGACGAGCGCGACTGCCACGGGGACTACGGCCCATCGAAGACGGCGGTTTGAGTGCACCTGGAACCTCTCGGATGACACGGATTGCTGGAATACGCAATCTATTTGGTCATCCCAGCCTATCGCGAAGCACACGCACCGACCGACCGGAAGGGGGGCGTCGCGCGCATAAAAACAGCGTTTTCGAAGACAAAAAAGGGAACCGCCTCTCGGCGATTCCCTTCTCTGGAAGAGCGTTGGGAGGGCGCTGGTAGCGCCGGCGAGAATAACTCTCTCTAGTGGAAAGAATCTCCACAGGCGCAGCTTCCCGACGCGTTCGGGTTGTCGATGGTGAAGCCCTGTTTCTGGATGGTGTCTTCGAAGTCGATGGTCGCACCGTCGAGGTAGGGGACGCTCATCTTGTCGACGACGACCTCTACGCCCTCGAAGTCGACGGTCGCATCTCCCTCGAGCAGCCGCTCGTCGAAGTAGAGCTGATAGATGAGTCCCGAGCATCCGCCCGGCTGGACCGCCACGCGAAGTCGGAGGTCATCGCGACCCTCCTGCTCGTAGAGGCTGCGAACCTTCGTCGCGGCGGTGTCGCTGAGCAGCACACCGTGTGCGGCCGCAGCAGCCCCCGCTACAACAGATTCGGTTTCTGCGGTTCCGGTCAGTGTCGTGTCGGTCATGACCACTCCTTCGCTCTGATGAAAAGTCTTCGTCCAGTGTAAGCACGAGTGGCTGGGGATTGTTCCCTGACGAGCGGGTTCGTTCAGGCCCGCTCGTTCAGCCGCGCAAGCAGGATCGCCTCCGTGAGGATGGCCCGATGGAAGACACCGAGATGGAGAGACTCGTTCGGGCTGTGGGCGCGGGAGTCGGGATCCTCGACGCCGGTCACGAGGATCTGCGCCGAGGGGAAGACCTCGACGAGGTCGGCGATGAAAGGGATCGAGCCACCGATTCCCATCTCGATCGGAGCGCGACCCCAGGCATCCTCCATTGCGGTTTCGACCTCCGCCACAGCCCATCCCGACGTGTCGACCGAGAAGCCGTCGCCCAGGTCGACATCCCAGATCTCGGTGTGCGCGCCGAACGGCGTGTGCTCGGCGATATGAGCAGTCAGGGCCGCGAGGGCGTCGGCGGACTTCTGCCCGGGGGCGATGCGCACGCTGACCTTCACCGTCACCGACGGGACGAGCGTGTTCGACGCGTTGGCAACGGTCGGGGCGTCGATCCCGGTGACGGTGATCGCCGGCTGGGACCAGATGCGACTGAGGATCGTGCCAGTTCCGATAGGGGTCACGCCGTCGAGCATCGCCGCTCCGCCCCGAAGCTGTTCCTCCGAGAACTCCGGTGTCTCCTGCTCGCTCGTCGTGAGGCCGGCGACCGCGACGGAGCCGCTCTCATCGTGCAGTGTCGCAAGCAGCCTGATCGTCGCGAGCATCGCATCCGGAACCGCTCCACCGAAGAGTCCCGAGTGCGAGGCGTGACCGAGCGTCGAGACCGTGAGTCGGAACGCGACGTTGCCGCGGAGTCCGACCGTGAGAGCAGGGGTCTGGACGTCCCAGTTGTCCGAGTCGGCGACCACGATGACATCGGCGGCGAGCTCGGTACGGTGCTGGTGCAGGAAGGTGCTGAACGAGCGGGAGCCGAATTCCTCCTCCCCCTCGATGAAGAGCGCCAGCCCGAGGTCGAAGTCGTCGCCGACGGCCTGGACGAGAGCCCGGATGGCCGCCACGTGCGCCATGACGCCGGCCTTGTCATCCGCGACACCACGACCGTAGAGCCGATCGCCCCGCAGCGTCGGCTCGAAGGGGGACGACTCCCAGTCCTCGTCTTTGCCGGGGGGCTGCACGTCATGGTGGGCGTAGAGCAGGATGGTCGGCTTGCCGTTCTTCGCCGCTCTCGTCGCGAGCACCGCCGGCTGGCCGAGCGTCTCGGTGTCGCCGATCGTCGCCTGCGAGACGACGACCGATTCAAACACCCCGAGGTTGCGGGCGAGGGTCGCGACGGCATCCGCACTCGCGGCGACGTTCGCGCTGTCGAACGCCTCCCAGGACACGGACGGGATGCGCACGAGCCGAGAGAGGTCGGCGATCGAGACCGGGAGGCCGGCCTGCACCGCCTCCCGAAGCGCTGTGAGGAGTTCCGGACGGGTGGCCTGCAGAAGTGACATGGAGGTAATCTTAAAGCTTCCCCCCAGCTAAGGATTCATCGTGGCAAAGTCAACACCGAGCACCCCGGCACCCGACTACCAGCTCAACACCGACAGCGTCACGCCGGTGAGCAAAGGCCACGCCACCCCGACGCGCAAGGAGCGCGAGGCGGCCAACCTCCGTCCGCTCGTGTCGAGCGACCGCAAGGCCGGTGCGAAGGTATCCCGGGCCAAGATGGCGGAGCTGCGAGACCGTGCGCGGGTCGGAATGGCCAATGGGGAAGAGAAGTATCTCCCCACCAAAGACAAGGGTCCGCAGCGCCGCTATGTGCGCGATTACGTCGACGCCCGGTTCAGCGTCGGGGAACTGATGATCCCGTTCCTCGGAATCGTCATCGTGCTGACCTTCATCAACCAGCCCATCTTCGTGACCGTCGGTACGTTCGCCCTGTGGGCATTCCTCATCATCATGGTGCTGGATTGCCTCGTCATCGGGTTCTCCCTCAACAGGAAGCTCAAGGCCAAATTCGGCGAAGACAAAGTGACTCGCGGATTCCGCTGGTACGCGGCGACGCGCGCGGTGCAGCTGCGGCCGATGCGCCTTCCCAAGCCTCAGGTCAAGCGCGGCAATTTCCCCGTATAGAGCCTTCCCCAGCTGGGTCGGGACTGCGTCGCCTTCGCTTGATCGGCCCAGCTAGCGCAGGCGGGCGAGCGCGCGGTTGACGCTCGCGGCCCAGAACGGGCCGCGGTAGAGGAACGCCGTGTAGCCCTGCACGAGGGTCGCCCCGGCCGCGAGGCGCTCGGCGACATCCGCCGCCGTGTCCACTCCCCCGACGGAGATCACGCAGAGGTCCGCAGGAACGACGGAGCGGATGACGCGCAGCACCGCGAGAGACCGCGCGGCCAGCGGCTCCCCCGACAGTCCACCGGCTCCGGCAGCCTCGACGACGGATGCGGCGGTCGAGAGCCCCTCGCGCGACAGTGTCGTATTGGTCGCGATGATTCCGGAGAGTCCGAGCTCGACCACCAGCGCGCTGACCTTCCGAACCTCGTCGTCGCTCAGATCCGGCGCGATCTTCACGAGCACCGGAGTCGGGCCCGCGGCATCCCTCACGGCGGTGAGGAGCGGGGAGAGCCTCTCGAGCTCCTGCAGGCCGCGGAGACCAGGGGTGTTCGGCGAGCTGACGTTCACGGCGAGGTAATCGGCGACGGGGGCGAGTAGGCGGGCGCTGACGAGGTAGTCGGCGGTCGCGTCATCCACAGCGACGACCCGACTCTTGCCGATGTTGACACCGATGATCGGACGGATGCGCCTCGAGCGTTCCCGCTCGAGTCTCGGCGCGGCATCCGCGGCCCCCGCATTGTTGAATCCCATGCGATTGATGACGGCGCGGTCGGCGACGAGACGGAACAGCCGTGGCCGATCGTTTCCTGGCTGAGGGATCGCCGTGATCGTCCCCACCTCGATGTGGCTGAAGCCGAGTTGCCAGAGTCCGCGCACCGCCTTACCGTCTTTGTCGAAACCGGCGGCGACTCCGAAAGGCGAATCGAAGTCGAGTCCGAGTGTTCGGACGGCGAGGGATGCGGGCGGGCGGGTCAGGGCCCTCACCAGTGATCCGATGCTGAACGATCCGACGCCGAGGCGGGGCAGCAGACGGATGACCGTGAATGCCAGGTGATGCGCGTCTTCCGGGTCGAGTCGGGTGAGGAAGACCCGGAAGAGAAGTCGATACATACCGTGACAGGTCGGCGGTGGCCGGCCTCAGCCCTCGGTGGGTGCGGCGTCGTGCTCGACCCGCAGCAGCGAGATGGCCGCCTCGAAGTCGTCGAGCGACGTGAAGCCCTGGTACACGCTCGCAAACCGGAGATAGGCGACCTCGTCGAGTTCGCGAAGCGGAAGGAGGATGGCGAGCCCGATGTCGTTCGCATCGACCTGCGACGCGCCGGTCGCCCGGATCGTCTCCTCGACCTTCTGCGCGAGGACCGCGAGGTCGGTGTCGGTCACCGGTCTCCCCTGGCACGCCTTTCGCACGCCGGAAACGATCTTCTCGCGGCTGAACGGCTGGACGACACCACTGCGCTTCACGACGTTGAGGCTCGCGGTCTCGGTCGTCGAGAATCGCCGACCGCATTCCGGGCACTGCCGTCGACGGCGGATCGAGAGCCCGTCATCGCTGGTGCGGGAGTCGATGACGCGCGAGTCGGGGAAGCGACAGAAGGGGCAGAACATGGTGAGACAAGGATACCGGGCCGCTCGCCGGTCAGGGCCTCGTGAACCTCGCCGTGACGGCCGCGCCGTGGGCCGGGAGGTCTTCGGCTGACGAGAGCGCGACGATACGGCCCTCGACCGAGCGCAGCGCCTCGTGGTCGTAGCGGATGACCTGCTGCGGACGGAGGAACGTGTAGGTTCCAAGGCCCGGCGTGAACCGCGACTGCCCTCCGGTCGGCAGCACGTGATTCGAACCGGCGAGGTAGTCGCCGAGGCTGACCGGTGAGTCCGGCCCGAGGAAGATCGCCCCGGCGCTGTCGATCAGGTCGAGAACGACACCGGGTTCCTCGGTCTGGATCTCGAGGTGCTCCGGCCCATAGAGATTGCTGAAGGCGGCGGCCGCCTCGAGATCGTCGACGAGCACGATGGCGGACTGCCTTCCCCGCAGCGCCTCCTCGACGCGCGCACTGTGGTGAGCGGACGGCACGGTCCGCTCGAGGTGTGCCCGAACCTGATCGGCGAGCTCGACCGAATCGGTGACGAGCACCGCGGCGGCGAGTTCGTCGTGCTCGGCCTGGCTGAGCAGATCGGCTGCGACGAGGAAGGGGTCGGCCGTCGCATCCGCGATGACGAGGATCTCGGTCGGACCGGCTTCGGAATCGATTCCGGTCGTGCCGCGCACGAGGCGCTTCGCCGCGGCGACGTACACGTTGCCGGGGCCGGTGATGAGCTGAACGGGGTCGAGGCTCAGATCGGGAACTCCGTAGGCGAAAGCACCGATGGCGCCCGATCCCCCCATGGCGTAGACCTCGTCGATGCCGAGGAGCCCGGCCGCACCGAGGATTGCGGGGTGCACCATGCCGTCGAACGCCTTCTGCGGCGGCGATGCCAGTGCTATCGACGAGACCCCGGCCACCTGAGCCGGGACGACGTTCATGACGACACTCGACGGATAGACGGCCTTGCCACCCGGCACATAGAGCCCGACCCGATGGATCGGCTTCCACCGCTGGATGATCTCCGCACCCTCGGCGATGGTCGTGACACCCGCCGTCGGCAGCTGGGCCTCCGACGCGACCCGAACGCGCGCGATGGACTCCTCGAGGGCATCGCGTACCGCGGGGTCGAGCTGGCGGACCGCGGAGGTCATGGCTGCAACATCCACCCGCACGTGGCGCGGGCGCACGCCGTCGAAACGCTCTGCCTGGTCGAGCAACGCTGCCTCACCGCGGGCTCGAACATCGTCGATGAGTTCGCCGGCGACGGCGGTCGCGGCGCTGACATCGGTCTTCGCCCGCGGCACGAGGTCGAGGAGTTCTGCTCGATTAGGCTGGAGACCGCGAAGGTCGATCGTCTGGATCATGGCTGTCCAATTCTATGGGGAGCCAACCCGCGGACCCTGACCGACCATGACTACAGGATCGAAGAACGCGTGACCGACACCTCCCCCACCGCAGTCCCGGACGAACCGGACGGCATTGCCGCGTTCAAGCACGCCTTCCGCCGTCATGCGGCCGGCGTCGTCGTGATCACTGCCCTCACGCCGGAGGGGAAGCCGGTCGGGTTCACCGCGACATCACTCGCCTCACTCGCCGCCGTGCCGCCGCTCGCGACCTTCAACATGGCGCGGGTGGCGAGCGCGTGGCCGGCCATCGCGAACACCGAATTCGTCGCCATCCAGACGATGGGCGTGCGCACGCGCCACCTCGCCGAGCGCATGTCGGGCGACCACGACCTGCGCTTCGACGGCGATCACTGGTACGTCGGCCCACACGGGCTCCCCATCCTCAAGGGTGTCACGTCGTGGATGACCGGACACATCGTCGAACGCCTCGAGGTCGCGAACAACGCGGTCATCGTCGTGCAGATCGACGAGGGCGCGCTCGGGGAACCGGATGACGCGCTGCTCTACCACGAGCGCACCTACCTGAGACCCGGGGATGCCGTCTAACCCTCGCCCGGCTTTCTCCGCTGCGCGCTGGCCTTGGGCGCGATGAGCACCAGCGCGATCGTGCCGATCAGCGCCCGCACCGCGGCGAAAAGCAGCACCCACCAGCCGACCCCGTCTCCCGAGACCAGGTAGCCGACTCCGATCAGGAGCAGGGCGGCATCCGCGACATACGGAATCCGCAGCCAGAAGAGGAGCCTCTTGGTCGGGTCCACGACAGGGCTCGTCAGGCCAGGCAGGCCGGGCCGAGCAGCGACTTCAGCTCACCGTAGAGGTCTGCGCTCACCGACACCGGGAACGGCACCTCGAAGACCCGTGCACTCGCCCCCTTGACCAGCTTCAGCCGCACCTCGGTGTCGCCGGTGTGCCTGATGAGCACATCGTTGAGGGCCGTGACCACGTCGGTCGTCGCCCGCACCTCTGGCATCGAGATCACGAGCGGCCCGGACCCGAGGCTCTGCCCGACGTCGGGCGCGAACATGCTCGAGGCGTGGAGGTTCATCCCGTCGTCCCGAACGCTGACGCGACCGCGCACCACGACGATCGAATCGTTCGTCAGCGCCGGCGAGAACTCCTGGTACGTCTTGCCGAGGAACATGACCGTGATCTCACCGGCGAAGTCCTCGACGGTGATGAGCCCGTACTGATTGCCGGAGTTTCTCGCGACGCGGTGCTGCACCGACGTGATCAGCCCGGCGATGGTCACGTGCTCCCCGTCGCCGGCGACCTCGCCCCCGAGGAGGTCCATGATCGTCGTCGACGCATGCTTGGCCAGCTGCACCTCGAGGCCCGCGAGCGGGTGGTCGGAGACATAGAGTCCGAGCATCTCGCGTTCGAAGGCCAGCTTGTCGCGCTTCGCCCACTCTGGTCGATCGGGTACTTTGCTCGCCGCCTGCGGTTCATCCCAGAGACTGTCGAAGTCGAAGCCGACCTGTCCGTTCGCCTCGGCGCGTTTCTGGCTGACCGCCGAGTCGATCGCATCCTCGTGGATCTCGAGCAGGGCGCGCCGTGTCGCCCCTGTCGAGTCGAATGCGCCCGACTTGATCAGGGATTCGACGGTGCGTTTGTTCGCCACCTGGATCGGCACCTTGGCGAGAAAGTCGTGGAACGACTCGAATCGGCCCTTGTCATCCCGTGCCTTCGCGACGGCCTCGACGACGTTCGCTCCGACATTTCGAATGGCTCCGAGCCCGAAGCGGATGTCGCCGACGCCCGTCTCATTCGGAACGGCGGTGAAATCGCCGCTCGACTCGTTGACGTCGGGTGCGAGCACCTTGATGCCCATGCGGCGGCACTCGCTCAGGTACATCCCGAGCTTGTCTTTCGAGTCGCCGACGCTGGTCAGCAGGGCGGCCATGTATTCGGCCGGGAAGTTCGCCTTCAGGTACGCGGTCCAGTAGCTCAGCACACCGTAGCCCGCGCTGTGCGCCTTGTTGAACGCGTAGTCGGCGAACGGCATCAGAGTGTCCCAGAGCACCTTGACCGCCTGGGCACTGTATCCGTTGCCGACCATCCCGCCCTCGAAGTCGGCGTACTGCTTGTCGAGCTCCGACTTCTTCTTCTTGCCCATCGCACGGCGGAGCACATCGGCCTGTCCGAGCGTGAATCCGGCGACCTTCTGGGCGACGGACATCACCTGCTCCTGGTAGACGATGAGCCCGTAGGTGATGCCGAGGCTCTCGCGGAGCGGCTCCTCGAGCTCCGGATGGATCGCCTCGATCTTCTGCAGACCGTTCTTTCGAAGGGCATAGTTCGTGTGCGAGTTCATGCCCATCGGGCCCGGGCGATAGAGGGCGATCACGGCCGAGATGTCTTCGAAGCTCGTCGGCTTGAGCTGCTTGAGCAGCGACCTCATCGGTCCGCCGTCGAGCTGGAAGACCCCGAGGGTATCGCCGCGCGCCAGCAGGTCGTAGGTCTTCTGGTCGGCGTCGAGGTCCAGGTCTTCGATGACGAGCTTCTGACCGGTGTTCTTCTCGATCATCCGCAGGGCGTCTTCGATGATCGTCAGGTTGCGGAGCCCGAGGAAGTCCATCTTGATGAGGCCGAGTGACTCGAGCGGCGGCTGGTCGAACTGGGTGATGATCGCGCCGTCGTCTTCGCGCTTCATGATCGGGAGCACATCGAGCAGTGGCTCCGCCGACATGATCACGCCGGCGGCGTGCACACCCCACTGGCGCTTCAGATTCTCGATGCCCCGTGCCGTCTCGAAGACCTTGGCGGCCTCGGGATCGCTCGAGAGGACGGCGCGGAAGTCGGCCGCCTCCTTGTAGCGTGGCGCATCCGTGTTGAGGATGTCGCCGAGCGAGATGTCTTTGCCCATGATGGCCGGCGGCATCGCCTTGGTCAGCTTCTCACCGACCGAATAGGGCATCCCGAGCACGCGCGCCGAGTCTTTCAGCGCCTGCTTCGCCTTGATCGTTCCGTAGGTGACGATCTGCGCGACGCGATCGTCACCGTACTTCTCGGTGACGTAGCGGATGACCTCCGGGCGTCGCCGATCGTCGAAGTCGACATCGACGTCGGGCATCGACACGCGCTCCGGGTTGAGGAAGCGCTCGAAGATCAGGCCGTGCGCGATGGGGTCGAGCTCGGTGATGCCCATCGCGTAGGAGGCCATCGAGCCCGCCGCCGAACCGCGGCCGGGCCCCACCCGGATGCCCTGGCTCTTCGCCCACGCGATGAAGTCGGCGACGACCAGGAAGTAGCCGGGGAAGCCCATCTGCTTGATGACGTCCACCTCGTACTTCGCCTGGGCGAGGTGCGCATCGGATGGTGCGTCGTTGAAGCGCCGGAGCATGCCGAGGTTCACCTCCTTCTCGAACCAGGTCGCCTCGGTCTCGCCGGCCGGAACCGGGAAGCGCGGCATCAGGTCGCGGTGCTCGAAGCTGACCTCGCAGCGCTCGGCGATGAGAAGGGTGTTGTCGCAGGCCTCGGGGTGGTCGCGGAAGAGGTGGCGCATCTGGGATGCCGACTTGAGGTAGAACTCGTCGGCGTCGAACTTGAACCGGTTGGGGTCATCCAGCGTCGAGGCGGACTGCACGCAGAGCAGGGCGGCGTGCGCGGTCGCGTCGTGCGCGTGCGTGTAGTGCAGGTCGTTGGTCGCGACGAGGGGCAGGTCGAGCTCTTTCGCGAGACGCAGCAGGTCTTGCATCGTTCGACGTTCGACGTCGATGCCGTGGTCCATCACCTCGGCGAAGAAATTCTCTTTGCCGAAGATGTCACGGAAGTCGGATGCCGCCTTCAGCG
>JANYGT010000091.1 GCA_025362355.1 Lacisediminihabitans sp.
TCGCCGCTGAGGATCGAGTCGACCACGAGTGCCTCGAGCCTTGCGTCCCAGAGCCCGCGCGCTTCGGCTGCCCTGGCGTAGACATCCGCTGCGGCGAACGCGATCTCCCGCGAGTAGAGCAGGATCGCCTCGCGAACGGACTCGTCACCACCGCGCACCCTGTCTTCGACGACCTCGACGGTCGCCTTGATCAGCTGCAGCGTCTGGGTGAGGCTGACAGACCGGAGGAGCTCTCGCGGCGCCGCGCCGAAGACGTCCGCTGCGATCCACGGTGTCGAGGTCGGGTCGTCGTACCAGTGGATGAACGACGTGATGCCGGCCTGGGCGACGAGCCCGACAGCGGAGCGGCGACCGGGGGGCATCTCGCCGTACCAGGGGAGCGTGTCATCCAGCCGCTTGAGGGTCGCGGTGGAGAGTTCACCGGAGAGCGACCTCAACCAGGTGAGGGTCTGCTCTCGTGTCTTCGCCACCGCGGCCACAGCGTGTCGTTCCTAGCTCTCGCCGCCGGCCGAGCCGGTCGACCCCGCCGAGACGTCGTGGAGACGGTATCGGTCGATCGCCTCCTGCGGGATGCCGGGATGCAGTTTGCCCTGTGCGACGAGAGACTCGAGCGTCTTCACCACGAGCGACGGGCCGTCGATCTTGAAGAATCGCCGAGCAGCCGCGCGGGTGTCCGAGAATCCGAAGTCGTCGGCGCCGAGAGTATCGAAATCGCCAGGGACGAACCGGCGGATCTGATCGGGAACGGCATGCATGAAGTCGGTGACGGCGAGAAACGGGCCCTCGGCTCCCGACAGTTTCTGCGTGACGTACGGCACGAGTCTCTCGTCGTTGGGGTGAAGGAAGTTGTGCTCGACGACGGCGAGTCCGTCACGGCGGAGTTCCGTCCACGAGGTCACCGACCAGACGTCTGCGGCGACACCCCAGTCGCTGGCGAGCAGCTGCTGAGCCTCGAGCGCCCACGGGATCGACACCCCCGAGGCGAGCAGCTGGGCACGTGGCCCCTCGACCTCGGCTGACCTCAGGTGATAGATGCCCCGCAGCAGGCCTTCCACGTCGAGATTCTCCGGCTCAGCCGGCTGCGTGATCGGCTCGTTGTAGACGGTGATGTAGTACATGACGTTCGGATCTGGATGCTGCCCGCCGTACATGCGCTCGAGCCCGGCCTTCACGATGTGGCCGATCTCGTAGCCGTAGGCCGGGTCGTACGACACGACGGCCGGGTTGGTCGATGCGAGCAGCGGCGAGTGGCCGTCCGCGTGCTGGAGTCCCTCGCCGGTGAGGGTCGTGCGCCCCGCGGTCGCTCCGATGATGAAACCGCGTGCCATCTGGTCGCCGGCGGCCCACATCGCGTCGCCGGTGCGCTGGAATCCGAACATCGAATAGAACACGTAGACCGGGACGAGCGGCTGACCGTGGGTAGCGTAGGAGGTGCCGGCGGCGGTGAATGCCGCGAATCCGCCGGCCTCGTTGATGCCGACGTGGATGATCTGTCCCTGCGGGCTCTCCTTGTAGGCGAGCAGCAGTTCGCGGTCGACCGAGGTGTAGTTCTGGCCGTGCGGGTTGTAGATCTTGGCGGTCGGGAAGTAGGCGTCCATACCGAACGTGCGTGCCTCATCCGGGATGATCGGCACGATGCGGTTGCCGAAGCTCTTGTCCTTCAGCAGATCTTTCAGCAGGCGGGCGAAGGCCATCGTCGTTGCGATCTCCTGCTTGCCGGAGCTCTTCTTCGCGATGTCGTAGGCCGAGTCCTCGGGGATCGTGACCTGCTCGTAGCGCGAACGTCGTTCCGGCAGGTAGCCGCCGAGGGCGCGACGACGCTCATGCATGTACTGGATCGCCTCGTCGTTCTCGCCAGGGTGATAGTAGGGCGGGAGGTAGGGGTTCTCCTCGAGCACGGCATCCGTGATCGGGATGCGCATGACATCGCGGAACTGCTTGAGGTTGTCGAGCGTCAGCTTCTTCATCTGGTGCGTCGCGTTGCGCCCCTCGAACGACGGCCCGAGGCCGTAGCCCTTCACGGTCTTCGTGAGGATGACGGTCGGCTGCCCGGTGTGCTCCGCCGCCGCCTTGAACGCCGCATAGACCTTGCGGTAGTCATGACCACCGCGCTTGAGTCCCCAGACCTGGTCGTCGGTGTAGTCCTTGACGAGCTCGAGGG
>JANYGT010000111.1 GCA_025362355.1 Lacisediminihabitans sp.
CCAGCCCTCGGCGACCACCTTCCCGTTGCGCAGCAGCATCATGCTGTGCAGGCTGTCGAACTCCCGATCCGCCGCCTCGATGAAGTCGAGGATCGCCGGGGAGTGGATGCCTTCGGCCTCCGGTGTGCTGCGCGGGAGTGACGTGACCATGACCTCCATTCTGCACAGCTTTCGTCTGGTCTACTTGATGGGTGAGCCAGCAAGAGTCGTCTTTCGATCCGAAGCGCTGGCGGGCACTCACCGTTCTGCTTCTCGGCCAGTTCGCCGCGCTCCTCGATGTGAGCGTCACGAACCTCGCCCTTCCCTCGATCGGCCGCTCCACCGGGGCGACGCCATCCGAACTGCAGTGGATGGTCAGCGGCTACATCCTCGCCTTCGGTCTGATGCCGATCATCGGCGGTCGACTCGGGGATGCTCGCGGTCGCCGACTGCTGTTCATCGTCGGGCTCACCGGCTTCGTCGTGGCGAGCGCCGCGGTCGGCCTCTCGCCGGATCCCCTGTTCACGATCGCCGCGCGGGTGGTGCAGGGCCTCTTCGGCGGCGTGCTCGGCCCGCAGGTCTCCGGCTACATCCAGAACGCATTCCCGAAAGAAGAACGTGGCCGCGCGTTCGGGCAACTCGGCCTCACCGTCGGGATCGCGGCGGCGACCGGCCCGGTACTCGGCGGACTGCTGATCGCGCTCGGAGGCGAGCAGTTCGGCTGGCGGCTGGTGTTCTTCATCAACGTGCCGATCGGCATCATCGCGATCATCCTGTCGCTGCTCTGGGTTCGCGAGGTGAAGTCGAGCACGCCCAAGCAGGCACGGCTGGATGCTCCCGGCGCGATCCTCCTCGGTCTGACCATCCTGAGCGTGCTGTTCCCGGTCGTCGAATACAACACGTTCCGCACGCCGCTGCTCTTCCTGCTGCTGATTCCCGGGGCGATATTCGGCCTGCTGTTCGTGCGGAGGGAGGGAAGACTCACCCGAGGCGAGGCCTCGCCACTGCTCGATCTCCGGCTCTTCCGACATCCCTCGTTCACCGTCGGGGTCGTGTTCATCCTCGTCTACTTCTGCGGCTCGACCGGACTGCCGCTCGTGCTGACGCTCTACCTGCAGGAGGGGCTCGGATTTTTGCCGTTGCAGGCTGCTCTCGCCATCACGGCCCTCGCGGTCGGGTCCGCGATCTCGGCCCCGATCTCCGGTCGCCTCGTCTCCCGGTTCGGCCGACCGCTGGTCGTTGCCGGGGTGACGCTGTTCATCATCGGGGCGGTGTCGATCGCGATCATCGTGCGCACCAATTCAATGCTCACCGACCCGGGGACGGTCATCCTGCACCTCGCCGTCCCGCTCTTCCTCATCGGCCTCGGCGGTGGCGCCGTGATCACTCCGAATCAGACGCTGTCGCTCATGGATGTCGACCCGAAAATCGGCGGATCGGCCGGCGGTGTGTTGCAGACGTCGCAGCGGGCGGGTGCCGCCATCGGCCAGGCGTCGATCGGGGCGATCTTCTTCGCCTTCGTGGCGGGCAGCACCGCATCCGCGTCGCTCGGAACCCCGGCGCCCCATCCGGCCGTCTACGCGGACGCTCTCACGGCCGGGGTGGCCGGCGCGCTCGTCTTCTCGTTCACGGCACTCACCCTCGGGCTGATCGACCTGCGCCGAACGCGACGTCGGCGACGCAAGAGCGAGTACGTTCACGAGTGACACGTTCGCCGACACGGACGACAGCGAAGGGAACGGCTATGGCACAGCATTGGATCGCAACCGACTTCGGCGGGTTCGACGTCTTCGAGTTCGTCGAGGTGGATGTCGCCCCGTCGAAGCCCGGCGAGGTCACCATCGAGGTGCGGGCCGCTGGTATGAATCCGGCGGACTACAAGCACATCGCCGGTGCCACCGACCGCAGCATCCTCCCCGTCTCGATCGGGTACGAGGCCGCCGGGGTCATCACCGCGATCGGCGACGACACCGAGATCGCGTCGGGCGGGGGAGCGGTGGGGGATGAGGTACTCGTCTTCCGCATGCAGGGCGGCTACGCGACGAGCTGCACGGTGCTTGCGAAGAACGTGTTCGCGAAGCCCGCGAACCTCGGATTTCCGGAGGCCGCCAACCTGCTGCTCGCCGCAACGACGGCGTCTGAGATGCTGCACGTGACGAAGGTCGCCGAGGGCGAGACGATCGTGGTGCACGGGGGATCCGGTGCCGTCGGGATCAGCGTCATCCAGCAGGCGAAGCTGATCGGAGCCCGTGTCATCGTCACGGCGAGCGAGAGCAGTTTCTCCGAGATCGAACGCTTCGGTGGCGAGCCGGTCGTCTACGGCGACGGTCTCGAGCAGCGCATCCGCGAGCTCGCTCCCGAGGGGGTGGATGCCTCGCTCGACGCGGTCGGAACGGACGAGGCCGTCGCGGTCTCCCTCGCCACCACCCCCGACCGTCAGCGGATCGTCACCATCGCGGCCGCACCCGCCGCGAAGGAGCACGGCTTTCTCATCATCGCCGGAGCGATCCCGGCGAGCGCCGCCTACCGCGACGGAGTGCGCGCCCACCTGATTGAACTCGCGGCAGAGGGAAGACTCGTCGTTCCGGTGGCCCGCACGCTACCGCTCGCCGATGCGATCGAGGGATTCCGGATTCTCAAAGACGGTCACCCCGGCGGAAAACTCGCTCTGATCCCCTGAGCTACTTTTTCAGCAATTGATTCGGGTGGGTCACGCGCCACCAGCCGTCCGGCCCCGCGATAGCGCCCTTCAGTTCGAGCGGAACCGCGATCTTCGAGTTTCCAGCGGCGAAGGTCAGACTCCCGACCCTGGTGCCCGTCTTCCCGGTCGAGAGCGCCCGCGTCGTGACCGTCGAGGTCACCGGCGTGTTCGACCAGGTGAGGACGGAGGCGTCCTGCGATGCGACGACGACGGCGTCATCCTTCCAGGGCGTCGTGTAGCGCCCGATCACGTCGCCCTTCTTGACGAGATTCACCTCATGGAAGCCGGACTGCAGACTGGTGATGAGTGCCCTGACGTCGGAGTTGACCGAGGAGCGGCTGAAACCGCCGAGCACGATCCCGACGATGGTCAGGGGCGCTCCCGTGCCGACATCCACCAGTCCGGAGAAGAGCAGGCACGAGCCGGCCGAGGCGAGCGTTCCCGTCTTGATGCCGGTGATGCCGTCGGATCCGAGCAGCGAGTTCGTGTTCACGATCGTGCCGACGGTGCCGACGGAGACGTACGGTGATCCGACCATCGTGGCGACGACCGGGTTCGCGATGGCCAGTTTTCCGATGGCGATGAGATCGGACGGGGTGCTCACATTGCGCGGATCGATACCGGTCGGCTCGTAGAGTCTCGTTCCGGCGAGGCTGTGGGCGGTCAGCCACTTCTTGACTGCCGAGACGTAGCCGGCGTTCGAGCCGAAGGCCCAATTCGCCACGGCCTCGGCATAGTTGCAGGCAGACGCGACGAGGATCGTGGCGATCGCATCCTTCTCCGACATCGTCGAGCCGGTCTTCATCGGAGAGACCGTCGCGTCGAGCACGTAGTACTTGTCGTAGAGGGTGACATCGGCCTTCGCGAAGGTGATCGTCGGCCCGACATCGGAGGCGCCGAGGGGCTTGGCATCGAGGATCACGAGCGCGGTGATCAGCTTGCTGATGCTCGCGATCGGAAGTGCGCCGTTGCCCCCGCTCGAGGCGAGGAGGCCGTCGGCTCCGAGATAGGCGTCGGCTCCGGCGACGCTCACCGCACTTTCGCCGGAGTTCGGCAGCGCAATGACAGCGGCAGCCGGCACGACGACCTGCGGGCGCGTGACGCTGACGGTCGCGCCGCCGGCGGGGGCGAGCAGGGTGAGCGGCAGATAGGTTGCGACCGCGGCGATGACGACTAGGGTGATGCTGCCGGCGACGATCCTTCTCCTTCGACGGCGGCGGCGCAGCTTCGCCTCGAACTCCGGATCCCGCTCTCCTGATTGGGGGGCGCGACCGAACAGCGCCGAGAAGTCCTCGAGATCCTGATCCACCTGCTCATGCTAGGGGACCGGCAATTCCGGAGCGTACCGGCGGGGCGCGACAATGGAAACGTGAGTGACGCCGCCGACTTCGTGGATGCCGCACTCCAGCGAGAGGGAACCTGGTACCGGGCGGCCGAAGACCGCGAACGGTTGCAGAGTGATCTCGACTTCTACGGGGCATCCGTCGGGGCCGTTCGGGGCGCGATCCGCGATGCCGCCCGGCGGTACCCGGGCCTCGGCCACGACGAGGTCACGGCGCTGAGCTCCGAGCTATGGGCTGTGCCCGTGTTCGAGCGCCGCCTCGCCGCGGTGGTGCTGCTGCAGTCGAACGTGAGGCTGCTGATCGCCTCCGACCTGACCCGGCTCGAGGGATTCGTGCGCGGCGCGGCCCTCGCGGCACTGGTCGACCCGCTCGCGGCCGACGTCATCCGACCGCTGCTGGAGAGTCTCGACGCCGTGAGCCGCGGTCGCGCCGAGACCGTGCTCGACCGCTGGCGCGCTGACGGCGACGAGTGGCTGCGTCGCGCCGCCGTGCTCGCCCGCCCGGTTGACGGCACGACTACCCTCGAGGCATGACCGAGACAGTGCAGTCCGCGGATGGCACGACGATCGCCTACGAGGTGCAGGGCGAGGGCCCGGCCCTCATCGTCATCGGCGGCGCTTTCAATCATCGTCACTCGCCCGACGTTCTCTGTGCTGCCCTCGGTGCAGACTTCAGGGTCTACGCGCACGACCGGCGCGGACGGGGAGCCAGCGACGACACGGAGCCCTACGCGGTCGAACGCGAGCTCGAAGATCTCGCGGCGCTGATCGCGGCGGCCGGCGGCACCGCTCTGGTCTACGGGCATTCATCGGGAGCCATCCTCGGCCTCGACGCCGCGGCAGCGGGTCTTCCGGTCACGAAGCTCATCGCCTACGAACCGCCGTATACCTTCGATGCGTCGGCGCCGCGCCCGAACGGCGACACAGTGCAGAAAGTGCGGGCTGCGCTCGCCGTCGACGATCGTGAGACGGCCGCCGAGCTCTTCATGGCCGAGACCGGAATGGATGCCGCCACCATCGACAGGGTGAAACTCGCGCCATTCTGGCCGGCCATGGTGGCGATCGCGCGCACCACCGAGTACGACCTCACGATCGTCGGAGACGGAAGGGTACCCGACGAGCGCCTCGAGGCGATCTCGGTGCCGACCCTCGTGATCGACGGGGAGCTCAGCCCGCCGTGGGCCGCCCGGGCCGCGGATGCCGTGTCATCCGCGATCCGTGGATCGGAGCGTCTCACCATGGCAGGGCAGCATCACGGCGTCGACCAGGCCGTGCTCGCGCCGGTGCTCAGCGAGTTCTTCCTCCGCTGAGATCCGCGCTGCCGCTGGACCATTCACGATGGTGGCGTAGGTTCGAGGAAAACTGTCGAAGCCTTCTCGAAAGGACACACCGTGAACCGATCGGACCTCGTCGAATTGATCATGGAGACAAAGATCGAGCGCGGCATCCAGTGGTCGGATGTCGCCACCGCCGTCGGCGCGAGCAAGGAGTGGGTGACCGCCGGATGCCTCGGGCAGATGGCTTTCACCCCCGAGCAGGCCGCGAAAGTCGTCGAGGTCTTCGGCCTCCCGGCGCCGGCACTTCGGCTGTTGCAGGCTGTTCCGTACAAGGGTTCGCTGCCGACGGCCGTGCCGACCGATCCTCTTATCTATCGTTTCTACGAGCTGGTCAGCGTCTACGGAACGACGTTCAAAGAACTCATCCACGAGGAGTTCGGGGACGGGATCATGAGCGCGATCGACTTCAGGATGGACCTGCAGCGCGAGAGCGACCCGGCCGGTGACAGGGTGAACATCGTGATGAGCGGCAAATTCCTGTCGTACAAGCAGTACTGAATTCCCACCCGTCGAAACAAGGAGTCACCATGTCTGGAGCCCTCATCCTCGCCGGCGGCGGTCTCGCCGGGATCGCCTGGGAGATCGGCGTGCTCGCCGGCATCTCGGATGCCGACCCGGCTCTCTACACCGCGATCACCGCTCCCGAGGTCACCTACATCGGCACCTCGGCCGGGTCGGCCGTCGCCTCGCAACTCGCCGGGGGAGCAACGATCGAGGAATTGTTCGCGCAGCAGATCGCGGAGGAGACCGCTGAGCTCGGCGCAGAGATCGACCTCGTAGCGTTCAGCGCGACGATGGCGTCTCTCGTGGAGGGCGCGACAACAGCCGCGGAGGCCCGCCGCCGCATCGGGCGCTTCGCGCTCGACGCCGTCACCGCATCGTCCGCCGACCGGCGTGCCGTGATCGCCGCTCGCCTCCCGGTGGATGCCTGGCCGGAGAGGCGCCTGCTCATCACCGCGGTCGACACCGGGAGTGGGGAACTGCGGATATTCGACCGCCACTCTGGTGTGCACCTGATCGATGCCGTCTCGGCGAGCTGCGCCGTTCCCGGCGTCTGGCCGACGGTCGAGATCGAGGGAAAGCAATACATGGATGGCGGCACCCGCACCATCGCGAACGTCGACCTGGCGGCCGGCTGCGATCCGGTGATCATCCTCACGCCGGCCCCGGAGATCAACCAGCTCGGGCCCACGCTGCCGCCGCACGAACTCATCGCTCTCGGTGACGCCTCCGTCTCCGCCGTGTTCGCGGACGATGAGTCGATCCTCGCGTTCGGCCAGAACCCGCTCGACCCGGGAGTGCGACCGCCGGCGGCACGCGCGGGGCGCATTCAGGGAGCACGCATCGCGGCCGAACTGGCGCGGAACTGGAACTGAGCCGTTTCAGGGACAGAACGGGAGCGGCCTCGGCTCCGAACATCCGGTAACGACCGAGAGGGATCATCACCATGGCAGCAGCGAGCGCAACAGTCGACGGCATTGCGAGGGTGCCTCTCGAGCGCACCTTCGACCTGGCGACCCCGCTGACACCCGTCGGCTTCTACCCGAAATTCGGCCCGCTTCCGGCGACGATCGAAGTACGCGACCAGACCGGACCGTGGGATGCTCCCGGCCAGACCCGTCAGCTGATCCTCTCCGACGGCGGCTACGTCATCGAGCACCTCAAGCTGGTCGAGCGTCCGTCGCGCTTCAGCTATGAGTTGACCGACTTCCAGAAGCTGTTCGGCAAGCTCGTGTCGGGAGCGCGGGCGCAATGGGAATTCACCGCGGTGCCGGGCGGCACGCGCATCCGCTGGACCTACACCTTCCACCCCTTTCCGCAGCCGGTCGCCCGCGTCGTCGTCGGCGCGATCGTCAAGCTGTTCTGGGGGCCGTACATGAAGAAGGTGCTTCCGGGCATCATCAACGAGGTCGAGTCGCGCGCCTGAGCGTCGCGGGGCGCCCCGCTGCCTCATCCGCCCCTCTGCCTCATCCACCGTCCATTTTTCCAACCACCACCGTGTGCGCATACGTCAGTGGTTGGAAAAGCCGTAAGTGGATGCGATTAGTGCCCGATCGGCGCGGATTCGCTCGCGACACCCTTGCGGATGAAGAACGCCGCGGGGATGGCCAGCAGCGAGATGACCGCGCCGTAGAGGAACGCCGTGTGCACTCCGCCCGCCGTCGCCGTCTCGATCGAATCTCCGGTGCCGGTGAGCACGGCGGCGCGGGCCGACATGACGGTGACGAAGAGGGCTGTCCCCGCGGCGCCGGCCAGTTGTTGGATGGTGCCGACGATCGCGCTGCCGTGCGAGTAGAGCTC
>JANYGT010000118.1 GCA_025362355.1 Lacisediminihabitans sp.
ACGCCGCTCATCGTTCATAACACGGCAGCGATCCTGAACAACTGGGGGTCCGAAGGCTGGGAGCTGGTCCAGGTCGTGACGGGCCCCGAAGGCGGCCTCGTCGCCTTCCTCAAACGCGAGAAGACCGGAGCATCGGAGTGAGCCCGGTGGATGCTCGGCTCGCCGAACTCGGACTCACCCTCCCCACCGTCGTCGCCCCCGCAGGCGCCTACGTGCCCGCGGTCATCAGCGGCACTCTGGTCTTCACCGCCGGTCAGCTGCCGATGGTAGATGGGGCGCTCCGGGCCACCGGAAAGGTCGGCGACGCCGTCACGGCGGAAGACGCGAAGGACTACGCCCGCACCTGCGCGCTCAACGCGCTCGCGGCCGCGGCATCCGTGATCGGATCGCTCGACCGCGTGGTTCGCGTCGTCAAGGTCGTCGGATTCGTCGCATCCACCCCCGACTTCACGGGGCAGCCCGGCGTGATCAACGGCGCGTCGGAGTTGCTCGGCGAGATCTTCGGCGAGGCCGGCAAGCACGCCCGCAGCGCGGTCGGAGTCGCGGTGCTGCCGCTCGACTCGCCGGTCGAGGTCGAGCTGATCCTCGAGTTCGCCTAGCCCGACCCCGCGCTTCACCCCCGCTACGCGCGAACAATCACCGAACGCCGAGAACTACTTCTTGTAGCGGTCGGCGATGAGCTGCATCACGCTGGCGTCCGCGAGCGTCGTGGTGTCGCCGATCGCGCGACCCTCGGCGACATCCTGCAGCAGCCGGCGCATGATCTTGCCGGAACGTGTCTTCGGCAGCTCCTCGACGATGAAGACCTGCCGCGGCCTCGCGATGGCCCCGATCTGCTCCGTGACGTGCCCGCGCAGCAGCACACTCGCCTCGTCGACGGTCTGATCGCCGGCGTGCTCCGACCGCAGGACGACGAAGGCGACGACGGCCTGGCCGGTCGCCTCATCCGCGGCTCCCACCACGGCGGATTCAGCGACGATCGGATGCGACACCAGCGCCGATTCGATCTCCGCCGTCGAGAGGCGGTGACCGGAGACGTTCATCACGTCGTCGACCCGCCCGAGCAGCCACAGATCGCCGTCGGCATCGAGCCTGGCGCCGTCACCGGCGAAGTAGACAGGGGTGTCGAATGCGTCGCGGAACTTCGACCAGTAGGTCTCGACGAACCGCTCCGGATCTCCCCAGATGCCGCGCAACATCGACGGCCATGGCTCGGTGATGGCGAGGAGTCCGCCGCTGCCCGGCTCGACCGCGACACCGGTCTCGTCGAGCACGCTGATCGAGATGCCGGGGAGGGCGACCTGTGCAGAGCCGGGCTTGAGAGAGGTGATGCCGGGGAGCGCCGAGACCATGATGGCGCCGGTCTCGGTCTGCCACCAGGTATCCACGATCGGCGCGGTGCCGGCGCCGACGACCTCCCGGTACCACATCCACGCTTCGGGGTTGATCGGTTCGCCGACGCTGCCGAGCAGACGGATCGACGAGAGGTCGAAGGCATCCGGAACTTGGCGTCCGACCTTCATGAACGATCGGATCGCCGTCGGAGCCGTGTAGAAGATGGAGACGCCGTACTTCTCGATGATCTCGAACCAGCGTCCGGGATGCGGGGAGTCGGGCGTGCCCTCATAGAGAACGGATGTCGCCCCGTTCGAGAGCGGTCCGTAGACGGTATAGCTGTGGCCGGTGATCCAGCCGACGTCGGCCGAGCACCAGTAGACGTCTTTCTCCGGATTCAGGTCGAAGACGTTCTTGTGGGTGAAGGTCACCTGGGTCAGGTACCCCCCGGTGGTGTGGATGATGCCCTTCGGCTTGCCGGTCGTGCCCGACGTGTAGAGGATGAACAGCGGCGTCTCCGCCGGGAAGCCGACAGCCTCGTGTTCGCTGCCGACCGTCTCGATCTCGTCGTGCCACCAGAGATCGCGGCCCTCGACCCAGTCGATGTCGTTGTCGCCACGCTTCAGCACGAGCACATGCTCGACCGAGAGCGGGGTGCCCTTGTCGAGGGCGAGTGCCCCATCGACCGCCGGCTTCAACGGGCTGACCTTTCCTTTGCGCCATCCACCGTCGGCGGTGATCACGAGTTTCGCCTGCGCGTCGTCGATGCGGGAGCGCAGACTCTCCGCACTGAATCCGCCGAACACGACGGAATGGATGGCGCCGATGCGCACGACGGCCAGCATCGCGATGACGGCCTCCGGCACATTCGGGAGGTAGATTGCAACGGTATCGCCGGTACCGATCCCGAGCTTGATGAGGAGATTGGCGGCTCGCTTGACCTCGGCCGTGAGCTCGGAATAGGTGAGGGTGCGGCTGTCGCCGGGCTCGCCCTCCCAGTTGATCGCGACCCGGTCGCCGTTTCCGGCGAGGACGTGCCGGTCGAGGCAGTTGTAGGCCACGTTCAGCTCGCCGTCCGCGAACCAGCGGGCGAACGGGGCATCCGACCAGTCCAGCACCTCCGTGAACGGGGTGTGCCAGTGCAGCAGCTCGCGGGACCGGTCCGCCCAGAATCCGAGTCGATCCCGATTCGCCTGGTCGTAGAGGTCGGGCGAGGCGACAGCAGTCGAGACGAAGCTGTCGCTCGGCGGGAAATGGCGACCCTCGTGCTGAAGGCTGTCGATGGAATTGGCGGACATCATTGTTCCTTTTCGAAGCGGCGCGGCCGGGGGGAGTTCGGCGTCGACGTGATCCCGATCCTAGACCGGGGAGCAGTTGCGGGAGGTTGCGGTGCCGCGCCGGCCCCTCGTCAGCGAAAGGCTGTGAAAGCTCCTAACGCGGGCGAGATTGCGGGTTGCGTGCGGGTTGCGCTGGAGTACACTGATCAACGTCGAATGCAAATTCGATTGGCAACGCGCTAGTGATTCCCCCCAATCCTGCGTTGCTGTGGCGGCGCCGGTTCCCCCCAACAGGCGCCGCCCCTCTTCTTTTAATCGGTCTTTCTCACCACTCCTCCCCATCGGCTTTCCGACTGCCGTCTTCCGTCATCCGCCCAGCGACGCGGGAATCGGGCAGGCCCGCGCCTAGCGTGAGCGTGTGAGTGAACTCGAGATCACCGGCCTTCGTTTCGTCGCCACCCGACCCGGAACAGTGGCGCCCGTCGTCGATGAATCGGCGTGGCCTCAGATCGACGCTGTCGGAGATATACCGCGGGCTCGGCTCGACGACTTCGGTGAGCTCGCGTCGCTGGTATCCGATCCGCGCGTCACCGACATCTTCGTCAACGGCGCAGAGCGCATCTCCGTCGATCGCGGCGACGGCCTCGAACGTCGGGCCCCGCTTCGGATGGATGAGGCGTCCCTCCGCGAGTTCGCCGTGCGACTCATCGCGCTCGGCGGTCGTCACATCGACGAGGCGACCCCGTGCGTCGACGTTCGACTGCGCGACGGCATCCGCGTGCACGTCGTGCTCCCTCCGATCTCGACTGACGGCACGCTCATCTCGATACGTCTTCCGCGGTTGCGGCCACTCGACCTCGAGGCGCTCGACCTGGACGGGCTCTTCGACCTCGTTCCGCGAACGACCGTCGATTCACTCGTGACGCGGCGCGTGAACATTTTGATCACGGGAGCCGGGGGCAGCGGCAAGACGACGCTGCTGTCGGCGATGCTCGCCAGCGCTCCACCGGGCGACCGCATCATCGCCATCGAAGACGTCGCGGAGCTGCGGCCCGCGCATCCGAATTTCGTTTCGCTCGAAGCACGCCAGGCGAATCTCGAGGGCGTCGGCGCAGTCGGGCTCGACCGCCTGGTGCGGGAGGCCCTGCGGATGCGCCCCGACCGCCTCGTGCTCGGCGAATGTCGCGGCGCCGAGGTGCGCGAGCTGCTGGCCGCGCTGAACACCGGGCACGACGGCGGCGCCGGAACTCTGCACGCGAACTCCCTCGCCGATGTGCCTGCCAGGATCGAAGCACTCGGGGCGCTCGCCGGGATGGATGCGACCGCCATTGCCCGCCAGACGGTCAGCGCCATCGGAGCGGTGCTCCATCTCGAACGGGGTGCGGCCGGCCGGCGACTCGTTGCGATCGGGCGCTTCGGCCTTGATGCCGGCGATCGGCTGCGGATGATCACCGACGATGGCTGAGCCGCTTTCGGGGTTCGACGAACTTGCCTCCGTCGTCGAGAAGCTCGCCGTGCTCCTCGCCGCGGGGATCGCACCGGCAGCCGCGTGGGGGTACCTCGTGGATGCCGATCTGACGAGCGAATCCCTGTCGAGGCGTGTGCGGGAGGCGGCGCTTGCGCTGGGTGAGGGGCGGTCGATCCCGCGTGCCGAGGGTTCGGATACCGCCGGTCTCGCTTCCCGTGGCGGTCGGGCGCGCGCGGGCAGGGGAGCGGCCGACGACGTGGCCTGGCGAGGCCTTGCGGCGGCGTGGCGGATCGCGACGGATGCCGGCGCCCCGCTCGCTCCGACACTCCAGCGTTTCGCGGCATCCCTCCGCGACCTCGCCGACAACGAACGCGATGCGCGAACAGCGCTCGCCGGCCCCGTCGCGACGACCCGGATGGTGATGGTGCTCCCCCTCGTCGGCATTTTCTTCGGAGTCGCCCTCGGCTTCGACACCCTTGCAACGCTCTTCACGACCCCGCCGGGACTCGCCTGCCTTGCGCTCGGGGTCACACTGATACTCGTCGCGCGCTGGTGGAGCGCACGACTCGTCCGCGGTGCCCGGCCCGCGAGCGTCGTGCCGGGGCTCGGTCTCGACCTCATTGCGATCGCGGTCTCGGGCGGGGCATCCATCCCTCGGGCGCTGCGGTCCG
Source organism: Lacisediminihabitans sp. (assembly GCA_025362355.1). Classification (GTDB taxonomy): domain Bacteria; phylum Actinomycetota; class Actinomycetes; order Actinomycetales; family Microbacteriaceae; genus Lacisediminihabitans. The sequence goes on from JANYGT010000118.1 coordinate 4,752, forward strand.
TCGACGATGCGCGCACGCACTGCGGACTCGCGGTGGATGACTCCGCGGCCGAAGTCGACAAGGCTCTCGCGCTCTCGGCACGGGCCGGTGTGCCCGCGGCATCCCTCCTGCGCAGTGCGGCCGATGAGGCCCGACGAACCGCCCGCGGCCTCGGCCAGCGGAAGGCCGCCGCGCTGTCGGTGACCCTCATGCTGCCGCTCGGACTGTGCATCCTCCCGGCGTTCATGCTGCTCGGCGTCGCCCCGCTGCTCATCTCCGTCCTCTCGTCAACACTCGGCTCGTTCTGAGCGCAGCCCACAGGTCGTGTCGAACGACCGATCCCGTCGAGAAGAAACGCGCAGGCTCATGTCAAACGAATTCCAGTCGCAAGAAGAAGGAGAAGCTCATGGCACGACTTCGCAGACGAAACCTCCTGAACGACGAGGAGGGAACGGCGACCGCGGAATATGCGATCGCGACGATGGCGGCCGTGGGGTTTGCCGGGTTGCTCGTCGCAATCCTGCGCAGCGAAGAAGTGCGCGGCATCCTTCTCGACCTCGTGCACCGTGCGCTCTCCTTCGGAGGCTGATGCTCGGCGGGCGCGGCGGGCGGCTCACGTTCGCAGACTCGCTGTCGAGCGCGGCAGTGTGACCGCAGAATTCGCCGTGCTCATCCCCGCCGTGATCGTGGTGCTCGCGTGCTGCCTCGGCGGTCTGCGCCTCGCCGGTGACCAGCTCAGGCTTCAGGATGCCGCCGGAATGGCCGCACGCACTATCGCTCGCGGAGAGAGCTCCGGGCTTGCCGCCTCAAGGGTGGCGGGTCTTGTTCCCGGTGCGGCGATCTCCTCGACCGCACGGGGCGACCTCGACTGCGTTGTGGCGACGGCATCCGGTTCACTCGGAGCAGCACTCTTCGGATCGATCACGCTGAGCGCGCGCAGTTGCGCTCTCGGCGGCGATCCAGACGGAGAACCGCCGTGAACGCGGGCGAGCGCGGCTCGGGTTCGATCCTGGTCATCGCGATCCTTGCGGCGATGCTCACCCTGCTCTCGCTGTTCGTTCCCCTCGCTGCGGTGCTCATGACGCGGCACTCTGTCGCCACCGCGGCGGATGCCTCGGCCCTCGCCGCGGCAGACGTCGCGTCCGGTCTGCTCCCGGGCTCGCCATGCCCGCAGGCCGCGTCGGTCGCTGCGGCGAACCACGTGCAGATCGAGCGCTGCGACGTCGATGGGGCCGTCGTCACCGTCACCGCCTCGACGGTCGTTCTCGGGTTCCGGGTGGCCATGACGGCAACCGCCGGACCACCCGATACGTGACGAATCGGCTTTCCTCCCCATTTCTGTGTGTATGGTGTGCCTTGTCGGGGTGCTGCCCCGCCAATGACCCCGTCGGCGTCGTGATCTCGCGCAGTGACCATATGCTGGGCGAGGTTTGTCACCCTGCGGCGTGCGCGCCGCTGACGCAAGGAGTCACGTGCCTGGCACGAAGAAGCTGGTCATAGTCGAGTCGCCCGCGAAGGCGAAGACGATAGCCCAGTACCTGGGAGATGGATACGAGGTGCTCGCCTCGGTCGGTCACATCCGCGACCTCATCGAGCCCAAAAACCTGCCCCCTGAGTTGAAGAAGGGCTCACTCGGCAAATTCTCGATCGACGTGGAGAACGGCTTTGCTCCTTACTATGTGGTGTCAGACCAGAAGAAGAAGACGGTAGCCGACCTCAAGCGTGCTCTGAAGAACGCCGACGAGCTCTATCTCGCAACTGACGAGGACCGCGAGGGTGAGGCCATCGCCTGGCACCTCCTCGACGAGCTGAAGCCGAAGGTCCCCGTGAAGCGGATGGTCTTCCACGAGATCACGAAGGAAGCGATCCAGCGGGCACGGGACAACACCCGCGACATCGACACCGCGCTCGTCGATGCCCAGGAGACACGACGCATCCTCGACCGGCTCTATGGCTACGAGGTCTCTCCGGTGCTCTGGCGCAAGATCGGGCCGGGCCTCTCCGCCGGGCGCGTGCAGTCCGCGGCGACCCGCCTCGTCGTCGATCGCGAGCGCGAACGCCTCGCCTTCGTCTCGGCCGGCTACTGGGATCTCTCGGCGCTGCTCGCGGCATCCACCGATTCGGTCAGCTTCGACGCACGCCTGACCCGCCTTGGCGGCAGCCGCGTCGCGACCGGCCGCGACTTCGACGACCGCGGCCGTCTCAAGGTCGCGACGAACGGTAAAGCGGATCCGGTAGCGCTCGACGAGACGGCCGCAGAGTCGCTCGCGACAGAACTGCGCGATCCGAGCGTGGATGTCGCGGTCGTCAGCGTCGACTCGAAGCCGTATACGAGACGGCCGGCCGCACCCTTCAGCACATCGACGCTGCAGCAGGAGGCAGCCCGCAAGCTGCGCTTCTCGGCGCGCCAGACGATGAGCGTCGCGCAGGGACTGTACGAAAACGGCTACATCACCTACATGCGAACGGATTCGCTCAACCTCTCGCAGCAGGCGATGACGGCGGCGCGGTCCCAGGCCGCGAAGCTCTACGGCCAGGAAAGCGTCTCCGAGAAGCCGCGCGTCTACGCGAGCAAGAGCAAGAATGCGCAAGAGGCGCACGAGGCGATCCGTCCGGCCGGCGACACGTTCCGCACGCCGGGGGAGCTCGAGGGCACGCTTCGCGGCAACGACTGGAAACTCTACGACCTGATCTGGAAGCGCACCGTCGCCTCGCAGATGGCGGATGCGAAGGGCTCGACGGCATCCGTCGCCATCTCCGCCGGTCCGCTGAAAGACGGCGGTATCGCCGAGTTCGCGGCGAGCGGCACGGTCATCACTTTCCGTGGATTCCTCCAGGCGTACGAGGAGAGCCGCGACGAAGAGCGCAACGAGTCCGCCGAGCCGACCGAGGCAAAACTGCCCCCGCTGACCGCCGGGCAGAAGTTGGTCGTCGTCGACGTCGAGGCGAAGGGGCATGAGACGAGCGCACCGCCGCGCTACACCGAGGCGAGCCTCGTCAAGACGCTCGAAGAGCTGGGGATCGGCCGGCGGTCGACCTACGCGTCGATCATCTCGACCATCATCGACCGAGGTTATGTCACCCCCCGCGGCACCGCCCTCGTTCCGAACTGGATCGCCTTCTCCGTCGTACGCCTCCTGGAAGACTTCTTCGGCGACCTCGTGCAATACGACTTCACCGCCGGAATGGAAGACGACCTGGACCGCATCGCCGACGGCCAGGAAGACCGCGTCGAGTGGCTGAAGAGCTTCTATTTCGGTGGCGCCAAGCACCGGGGACTCCGCGTCGTCATCGACAATATGGGCGACATCGACGCGAAGACGATCAACTCGATCAAGCTGGATGACGAGGTGACGCTCCGCATCGGAAAGTACGGCCCCTACCTCGAGGTCACAGATCCTGATGCCGCGCCCGATACCACCCCGCGCCGCGTCAACATCCCGCCGGAGCTGGCACCCGACGAGCTCACCGTGTCGAAGGCACACGAGCTCATCGATGCCCCGGTCGTGGTCGACAGGGTCATCGGCGTGAACCCCGACAACGGCAAGAACATCGTCGCGAAAGACGGCCGATTCGGCCCCTACGTCACGGAGGTCGATCCGGTCGTCGAGGCGCCGGCTGCCCCGGTCATCGAGACGATCACCGACGTGGTCGATCCGAAGACCGGCGAGCTGAAGCCGGTGAAGAAGAAGGCGGCGCCGAAGAAGGCCGCCGCCGTCAAGGCGCGCACCGCATCCATCTTCAAATCGATGGATCTCGCCACCGTCGACCTCGAGACCGCGCTCCGCCTGCTCAGTCTTCCTCGCGTCGTCGGGGCCGACCCGGAGTCGGGCGAGGAGATCTTCGCCCAGAACGGAAAGTTCGGCCCATACCTCAAGAAGGGTGCCGACACGCGTTCGCTCACCGAGGAAGACCAGATCTTCGAGATCGATCTCGCCGGTGCACTCGAGCTCTACTCGCAGCCGAAGTACGGTGCGCGCCGGGCCTCGAGCGCGCTCAAGGAGTTCGAGGCGGATCCGGAGAGCGGAAAGCCGATCCGGATCAAAGACGGCCGCTTCGGTGCGTACGTGACCGACGGCGTGACGAACGTCACCATCCCGCGCGGCGAGACGATCGAGGAGATCGATTTCGAGCGCGCCGTGCAGATGCTCGCCGACAAGCGCGCGAAGGGTCCGGCGAAGCCCAAGACGGCGGTACGCAAGCCCGCGGCCAAGAAGCCGGTCGCTAAAAAGCCAGCGGCGAAGAAGCCGGCGGCGAAGAAGCCTGCGGCTGCGAAACCGGCGGCGGGCTGACACAGTGACCGGCCTCTTCATCACGTTCGAGGGCGGCGACGGATCCGGCAAGTCGACTCAGGCCGAGCTGTTGGCTAGCTGGCTTTCGGAGGGCGGGCACACCGTCGTGCGCTCACGCGAGCCCGGCGGAACCGACCTCGGGCTCGAGCTGCGCAAGATCGTGCTCCACCGTCGCGGACACATTGCACCGCGGGCCGAAGCCCTAATTTACGCGGCGGATCGTGCGCACAACATCGCGACGAAGGTGCGGCCAGCGGTCGAGCGTGGCGAGATCGTGATCCAGGATCGCTACCTCGATTCGTCGGTGGCCTACCAGGGTGCCGGGCGCGTGCTCGACCCGGACGAGGTGGGGAACATCTCGCTCTGGGCGACCGAGGGGTTCATGCCGGATCTGACGATCCTCCTCGACCTCGACGAGTCGATCGGACGCGAGCGGCTCGACGAAGCCCGCACGACCTACGACAGGCTCGAGGCGGAGAAGAGCGACTTCCACGCGCGGGTCCGGCAGGGGTATCTCGCGCTCGCCGCCGCCGATCCGGGCCGTTTTCTCGTGCTGTCGGCGACCGACTCGATCGGGTCGCTTTCGGCCGCCATCCGCACGCGCGTCGCCGAGCTGCTCCCGGCCTAGCCCGCTCCGGGGGATACTGACGCGGCGCGGGGCGGATGCCGGGAGCCCGCGTCATCCGCTCCGCCTAGGCTTGCCGGATGAGCGTGTGGGATGAGCTGACCGGCCAGGCCGAGGCGATCGCCGTCTTCCGCGCGGCCGCCGCCGATTCGACGCTGACGAATGCGCCGATCGGCGAATCCGCGATGACGCACTCCTGGCTGATCACCGGCCCGCCCGGATCCGGCCGCTCGAACCTCGCCTACGCGTTCGCCGCCGCCCTGCTCAGCAACGGCCCCGACGACTCCGCGACGGAGCGTCAGGTCGCGGCCAGGACACATCCGGATCTCGGCGTGCTCAGCACAGAGGGCGTCATCATCAAGATGGATGATGTGAAGCAGATCGTCGCGAGCTCCCAGTTCTCGCCGTCGGTGTCGCGGTATCGGGTGATGGTGATCGAGGACGCGGACCGCATGCAGGAGCGCACGTCGAACGTGCTGCTCAAGGCCCTCGAGGAGCCGCCGCCCCGCACCGTCTGGATCCTCTGCGCGCCGAGCGAGGCCGACCTGATCCCGACCATCCGGTCCCGCGTGCGCACGGTGCGCCTCCGCGTTCCGGGCATCGACGAGGTCGCCGACCTCATCTCCCGCCGCGACGGTGTCGACCTCGCGACGGCGACCCGCGCCGCGCGGGAGGCGCAGAGTCACATCGGCATGGCGCACCGCCTCGCGACGAACGAGTATGCGCGACGAAGGCGCTCGCAGACACTCGAGATCGCGCTCGGCATCCACTCGGTCTCGGCGGCTGTGATCGCGGCCGGAAAACTGCTCGAACTCGCCGGCGACGACGCGAAGGCGATCACCGAGGAAAGGGATGCCGAGGAACGGGATAGCGCGCTGCGTTCGCTCGGCATCGAGCCAGGTGGCACCATCCCTCCACAGCTCCGCTCGCAGCTGCGCACCCTAGAGGATGACCAGAAGCGCCGCGCAACCCGCAGCCTTCGTGATGGAATCGACCGCATCATGGTCGATCTGCTCTCGCTCTATCGCGACATCCTGTTGCTGCAACTGGGGGCGCCGAGCGAGCCGATCAACCTCGCGATCCACTCGCAGCTCGTCACCGCGAGCGAACGTACATCCCCGTCCGCTACCCTCGCAACAATGGATGCCATCGCGACCGCTCGCAAGCGCATCGAAGGCAATGTTTCGCCAGCGCTCGCTCTCGAGGCGATGCTCATCTCGGCGGCTCGGTAGGAGACGGCGTGAATAAACCATCGGGCCATAAGACGGCGGGCCGTCGGATCGCGCTCATCGCGGCGGCTCTCGCGATCGTGCTTCCGCTCTCCGGATGCGTCGCTTCCTTCATCCCGAAAGTCGAGAGCACGACATCCACTCCGACGTCGGAAAAGGTGGCCGCCGATCTCCAGCCCTTCTATTCGCAGAAGCTCACCTGGAAGAACTGCGAGGGCAGCGGCTTCCAGTGCGCGACGGCGACGGCTCCGCTCGACTGGGCCAATCCGACGAACGCCTCGATCAAGCTCGCCCTCATCCGCTCATCGGCGACCGGAACGAAGCTCGGTTCACTGCTGGTGAACCCCGGCGGACCCGGCGCATCCGGCTTCGATTTCATCAAGAACAGCCTGACCTACGCCGTTGACTCGAAGCTGCGGGAGAACTACGACATCGTCGGGTTCGATCCGCGCGGAGTCAACCACTCGTCGGCGGTGAAGTGCTACGACGATCCGGCGCAGCTCGACTCGTACCTCTTCGACATCGTGCCGGCTCCGGTGTACTCGGATGCCTGGATCGCCGACAACGCGGCCTCCAACAAGAAGTTCGGCGAGGCCTGCGCGAAGTTCACCGGCCCGCTGCTCGGATTCGTCGACACGAACAGTGCGGCACGCGACCTCGACATGCTTCGCGCTGCGCTCGGAGACAAGAAGCTCAACTACCTCGGGTATTCCTACGGAACGCTTCTGGGCGCGACCTATGCAGGGTTGTTTCCCGCCAAGACGGGTCACCTGGTGCTCGACGGTGCGCTCGACCCGTCGACCACCGATTTCGACGTGACCGAGACACAGGCCAAGGGCTTCGAAAGCGCGTTGCGCGCCTATCTCAAAAACTGCCTCGCCGGTTCGACGTGTCCGTTCACGGGATCGGTTGACGCGGGGATGACCAAGGTGCGATCGATCCTCGACGCGCTGAACGCCAACCCGATACCGGCGACCGATGGTCGCAAGCTCAGCAGCAGCACGATGTTCAACGCGATCATCCTTCCGCTCTACAGCAAGTCCACCTGGAAGTACCTCGACACCCTCTTCACCCAGGTCGAGAAGGGAAATGCCGACTTCGCGTTCACCCTTGCCGACAGCTATTACGAGCGGAAGGCCGACGGCAGCTACACCGACAATTCGACCGAGGCATTCATCGCGATCAACTGCCTCGACTACAAACCGACAAGCACCGCCGCAACTCTCCGCGCCGAGGCGGCCGCTCTCGCGAAGGTCGCTCCGACACTGGGCCCGCAGATGTCGTACGGCGGAACTTCGTGTGCGGACTGGCCCTACAAGTCGACGCGCGACCGGGCTCCGATCGCAGCGAACGGCTCAGCGCCGATCCTCGTCGTCGGAACAACGGATGACCCGGCCACCCCGTATGTCTGGGCCAAGAATCTCTCCAAGCAGCTCCAGAACGGCCATCTCATCACCTTCACCGGCGAGGGGCATACCGCTTACAACAAGTCGAATGCCTGCGTGAACAGCGCGGTGGACGATTTCTTCGTCGGAGGAACCGTGCCGAAGACCGACCCGCGCTGCTGAGCGAGGGGCCGCTGAGGGATTGGCTGTGAAGCCGCCCGCATTGTGCATATTTGCAGAGAGTGCAATAATATAACCATGACGTTGGAAGCCACCCACTCCGGTCTTCGTGAGCGCAAACGCCTGGCGACCCGACGGGCCATCGAACTCGCAGCACTCGAGCTCGTCGACGAGAAGGGCTTCGAAAACGTGACGGTTGACGAGATCAGCAATCGCGCAGACATCTCACCGCGCACGTTCTTCAACTACTTCGCCTCGAAGGAGACGGTCCTCGTCGGCGATGCTCCGGTGCTTCCGAACGATGCCGCCCTCGCCGGATACCTCTCCGCCGGCCCGCACGAAAGTGTGCTCGTCGGGCTTGGCCCGATAGTCGCAGCCTCGACTGCTGCGACCTCCGACGACCTCCACCTGCAGAAGCTGCGATTCTCGCTGCTCAAGCAGTACCCCCAGCTCTTCACCCTCCGGATGACGGCGATGCGCCAGTTCGAAGACAGCCTCACCGAGGTCGTAGCCGAGCGGATGCTGCGCGACGATCCATCCCTCGCGGCCGACGAGGGCGGGCTGAAGAACCGCGCGCGCCTCGTCACCTTCGTCGCTTTCGCGGCCATCCGGCACGCCTGGACGGTGTGGGACGGCAGCGGCGCGAGCTCGGGTTTCGGAAACCGGCTGCTCGATTCCTTCGAGCAGCTGCCGGGCATCCTGTCGCCGGCGGTGTCCGCGTAATCGGCTAAGCTTTTACGGTGCCTCGGGGAGCGATCTCCGGGCCACGCCGCCTTAGCTCAGTCGGTAGAGCATCTCACTCGTAATGAGAAGGTCGTCAGTTCGATTCT
>JANYGT010000147.1 GCA_025362355.1 Lacisediminihabitans sp.
CGTGCGTGATCGCTGTCGTGCGTGGTCAGACAAACACCGTATCCCCGATTCTGGGGTGGAGTCGAACTGGTCGCTGCCCCTTGACAAGCGTCGTGACTATACTCGGAAGCGAAACACGGGAGTCCGGTGAGCCGGGCTGAGAGGAAGCTTCTCCAAGCTTCGACCGTCGAACCTGATCTGGATAATGCCAGCGCAGGGAGGCAATCTCTCCGGTTCGGGGCATCCGCTCCGAGCCATACCCGTGCCCTCTCGATGATTAAGGGGCACGACAATGAACGCACTTCTCACACCGGTTTCATCCCGTCGCATCGCCGCGCGCTGGCGGGTGGTCGATATCGTCGTCGCGAGCGTGCTCGGCGTCGCGGCATCCCTCGTCTTCTTCGCCTGGAACAACACCTACAACCTCGTCACCACGCCTCTCTCGGCCGTCGTTCCGGGCTCGCAGGCGCTGCTCTACGGGTTCTGGTTGTTCGCCGGCGTACTCGGTGGCCTCGTCATCCGAAAGCCCGGGGCCGCGCTGTTCACCGAGATCGTGGCGGCGGTCGTCTCCGCTCTTCTCGGAGCTCAATGGGGCGGATTCGCGACGATCGAAGCCGGCCTGGTGCAGGGGCTCGGCGCGGAGCTGATCTTCATCGTCTTCCTCTACCGGCACTGGAATGTGATCGTCGCGATGCTCGCGGGCGCGGCGGCCGGTCTCGCTATGGCAATCAACGACATCGTCGGCTTCTACCTCGCCTCCGGTACGGCGTTCCAGCTCATCTATACCGTCAGCGGCATCCTCTCCGGTGCGGTGATCGCAGGCCTCGGGTCGTGGTTCATCGTGCGCGGACTTGCGAAGACAGGGGTGCTGAGCCGGTTCGCGTCCGGGCGTGCATGACCGATCGTCCTGTGGTGCGGGCCGAGGGCTGGGGCTGGCGCCATGCCGGTCGAAGCGAGTGGGCGGTGCGCGGGCTCGACCTCGTGATTCAGCCGGGCGAGCGCGTGCTGCTGCTCGGCACATCCGGAGCCGGTAAATCGACGCTTCTCTCGGCACTCGCCGGCGTGCTCGGGGGCGATGACGACGGAGAAACCGAGGGGTCGCTGCTCGTCGGCGGTCTCGTTCCCTCCGCCTCGCGCGGCACGGTCGGGCTGCTGCTGCAGGATCCGGATTCCCAGGTCATGCTGTCGCGGATCGGTGACGACGTGGCTTTCGGCTGCGAGAACCTCGGCGTTCCGCGCTCCGAGATCTGGCGTCGGGTCGACGAATCGCTGGCCGCCGTCGGACTCACCCTGCCCCTCGATCACCCCACGGCGCGACTCTCCGGAGGCCAGAAGCAACGGCTCGCGCTCGCCGGGGTGCTGGCGATGCATCCGTCGCTGATCCTGCTCGATGAGCCGACTGCGAATCTCGACCCGGACGGTGTGATCGAGGTGCGGGATGCGGTCGCTCGCGTCGCTGCGACGACCGGCGCGTCTCTCGTCGTCGTCGAACATCGCGTCGATGTCTGGTGGCATCTCGTCGATCGCATCGTCGTGCTGGCACCGGGCGGGGGAGTGCTCGCCGACGGCGCTCCGGATGTCGTGCTCGCGGAACAGGGTGCGGCTCTTGCCGCCAGCGGCGTGTGGGTGCCGGGGCTCGAGCCGGTGGTACGTCGTGGCCCTGTCGCCGGTGGCCCTGTCGCCGCGCATTCTGGCGGCGACGACCCTGTCGCCGGTGGCCCAGTCGCCGCGGGACGGGAGGTTCTGCGCGCGGAACGGCTCGGTGTCGCCCGCACGAAGGATGCCGTCATCCAGTCCGGCATCTCGCTGACACTTCGTGCGGGTCGTTGCCTCGCCATCTCTGGCCCGAACGGCTCGGGCAAGTCGACGCTCGGCCTGACGATCGGCGGGCTGCTCGCTCCCGCGTCCGGCATCATTGCCGCTCCCTTCGGGCTGGCGTCCGACGAGCCTCTGCGCTGGAAGTCCAGCCAGCTGGTGTCGCGAATTGGAACGGTGTTTCAGGATCCGGAGCATCAGTTCGTCAGCGGTACCGTTCGCGGGGAGCTCGAAGTCGGTGCGAAAGCCGTCGGTCTGTCGTCCGCCGAGTCCGACTCCCGAATCGACGAACTGGCGCAGCGACTGCGACTCGACCACCTTCTCGCAGTGAATCCGTTCACCCTGTCGGGCGGTGAGAAGCGGCGTCTTTCGGTGGCGACCGCGCTGGTGACTCGGCCGGCCGTGCTCATCCTCGACGAACCGACCTTCGGGCAGGATGCCCGCACCTGGGCCGAACTGGTCGCTCTCGTCGTCGAGTTGCTCGCCTCGGGAAGCGCGATCGTCGCCGTCACCCATGACGAGCGCTTCATCGACGCGGTCGCCGACGAGCGGCTGCAGCTTACGCCGATCGGAGTCGGGGTATGACGACGCTTCTCGCGCCCGCGCGCGGCACCCGGGTCATCCATCGCATCAATCCGGTCTCGAAGCTCATCGCCTCCGCCGTCATCGGCGCGGCTCTCGTGCTCAGCATCGACTGGGTGTCGGCGACGGTCGCGCTCGCCTTCGAGGCGGTGCTGTTCTGCTTCGCCGGTGTCGGGTTCGGGCGTTTCGTCGTGCGCACCTCGCCGGTCTGGATCGCGGCCTTCTTCGCCGCCGTGACGATCCTGTTGTACGGAAAGCCGTCGGGCGAGAGTCACTTCAGGGTGCTGCTCGCCGACGTGACCGACGGCTCGATCACCCTCTCCGTCGCGACGCTGCTGAGAGTGCTCGCGATCGGACTTCCTGCTGTCGTGCTCTTCATCACGGTCGATCCGACCGACCTCGCAGACGGGTTCGCCCAGGTGCTGCGACTCCCGTCCCGGTTCGTGCTCGGCGCCCTCGGCGGGATGCGCCTCGCCGGCCTGTTCCTCGAGGATTGGCGGTCGCTGGAGATGGCACGCCGAGCCCGGGGGATAGCGGATCGTGGTCGCCTCCGACGTTTCGCCGGTCAGGCCTTCGCGCTTCTCGTGCTGTCGATCCGGCGGGGGAGCAAGCTTGCGACCGCGATGGAGGCCCGCGGATTCGGCGCTGCGGTCCGGCGCAGCTGGGCGCGCGAATCCCGTCTCGGATCAGCGGATGTCGCGCTCATCGCCATCTCGCTCACCATCGCAGGCACGGCCGTCGCCGTCTCGGTGGCGACGGGTCACTGGAACTTCCTCGGTGGCGCGTGAGCATCACTTCGCGTGACCGGCCGCGGCGCGCGACTCGTGACGCCGCATGAACATCATTTCGCTGGTGCGCACCATTTCGACGGCGCCCCGCCCGGTCGTTCTCATCGACGGGCGCTCCGGCTCCGGCAAATCGACCCTCGCCGATGAACTCGCCCCAGCGCTCGGCGCCCAGCTCGTGAGGCTCGATGACATCTACCCCGGCTGGGACGGGTTGCAGGCGGCGAGTGATCACGTGCACAGATTCGTGCTGTCGTCGCACCCGCGATGGCGGGCCTGGGACTGGGATGCCGATTCCCCGGGCGAGTGGCATGAGCTCGAGGCATCGGCTCCGCTCGTCATCGAGGGCGCAGGCAGTCTGAGCGCGGCGAACCGCAACCTCGCCACTTTCGGAATCTGGATCGAACTGGATGCCGCCATCCGCAAGCAGCGCGCCCTCGCCCGGGATGGCGACCGGTACGCACCGCACTGGGACCGCTGGGCAGCGCAGGAGGAGGCCTTCGCGGCGAAGGAGCATCCGCGAGCTCGCGCCGACACGGAGCTGCCAGGCTGACCGCCGCGCTCTGCTCCGCCGCATCCACCACTCCCTTTGGCGACCACCTCCGTGTTCGTACATGACCGTGGTCGCTAAAAGTGGAGGTGGATGCCGCTACGCCCAGCCGGGGCGGTCGAACCGCACGCGGTGACCGAGCCTCCCGGTGGTCGAGCCTGTGGAGACCCGCGTCGATAGTCTTCCCCTGTGAACAACCCCCGCCGCGACGGCATCCGCCCGATCGTCTCTACAGAGGGCGCCAGCTCACCGACCTCGGCTGGGGTGAGCCACACCAGTACGAGGATTTCGGCACCGAGTTCATGATTTACGGCCCACGCTCAGACGACGAGCTCGACTTCGTGCTGTTGATCATCGAGGAGAGCCTGGATTTCGCCCGCGGCATCATCCAGGGAACCGCCGACCCCTGATCAGTCTGGCCGGAAGGTCGTTCGACACGGTGATCGAGCGTTCAGGAGCCGGCCTGTTTCAAGGCCGACTCGAGTAGTTCGATATCGATCTTGGCGTGCTGGCGGCCGATGGCGCTCGCCTCATCCGCATTCCCCGCCGAGATCGCTTCGACGAGGTTGATGTGGTCGACGAGCGCACGTGCCTCCATCGTCTTCATCCCATCCGGAGACCCCCACAGGTGTGCGGGGGCGGCGATGCTGATGCGCGACTCTAGCTCGATGATCACATCGCGCAGCGTCGCGTTGCGCGCGGCGTCGAGGATTGCGAGATGGAGGAGCTCGTCGGCCTTTTGCGACGGGAGGCCGGAACCGGCGTTCCGAAACGCATCGAGACGAGCGTGAAGCAGCGTGATGTCGTGCTCGGTGCGGTTCTCCGCGGCTATGCCGGAAATCACCCCGTAAAGCCGACTGAGCGCTTCACTCGTATCGCGCAGCGACTCCCACCGAGCCGAAAGCGTGCGCCGTACTGAGGCGCTCGAGGAGGTCGGCCACTGGTCTCGCACGAATGACCCGCCATCTCGCCCGCGTTGTGTCTCGAGCAGGCCGCGCTCGACGAGTCTGGCCAGGGCGGCCCGCACGGTCATCCGGCCTACCCGGAGGGATTCGGCGAGAGCGCGTTCGGAGGGGAGCCGGGATCCGGGAAGGTATTCGCCGATGGCGATTGCGGTGATCAGTCGGTCGGAGATCTCGTCGATCCGGGACGTCGACGCTATCGGCCGCTCGAGCGAGCCCGTTCTGTCGTCTCCCACATTCCCACCGTATCGCCGATCGGTGAGACTGTGGCCGCACCGCAATCAGTGCCCCGTGTTTCGACGATATTAAATCCTACTCAATGGTCTTTTCACGAGACCATTTCGCAGGCACACTTGGCACTGATCCTGACTGACAGTGACAAATCCACCCTCTCGTTGCCAAGGAGTCATCCGAATGTCGACCGTGTCCTCCGAGCTCGTCCCGTTTCTCGAATACACCACGTGGGTTCGGACCACGACTCCGGACGAGCAACGGGCAGGTGCGATTCCTCTTATGGTGCTGCACGGTGGGCCGGGGATGGCGCACGACTACCTGCGCAATCTCGAAGCGCTGGCCGACGAGACCGGGCGCACGGTCATTCACTACGACCAGCTTGGCTGCGGCCGGAGCACGCATCTGCCGGACGCACCGAAGGGCTTCTGGTCGCCGCAACTCTTCGTCGACGAATTCGAGAACCTACTGAAGCACCTCGGACACCACCGGGTACACGTGCTTGGGCAATCCTGGGGCGGAATGCTCGGAGCCGAGATCGCGGTACGTCGTATACCGCAGGTGCACAGCCTTGCGATCTGCAATTCGCCGGCCTCGATGCAGCTGTGGGTCGAGGGTGCCGCCGAGCTGCGCGCGCGGCTTCCGATGGAGGTACAGGATGCCCTCGACCGGCACGAAGCGGACGACACGGTGACTGACCCCGAGTATCTCCACGCCACCGAGGTCTTCTACTCGCGGCACGTCTGCCGTCTCGACCCGACTCCCCAGGATCTCGCGGACAGTGAAGCGCAGATGGAAGCCGAGCCGACGGTCTATCACACGATGAACGGGCCGAACGAGTTTCACGTCATCGGCACCCTTCGCGACTGGAGTGTGATCGATCGACTGCCGCAGGTGACGGTGCCGACCCTGGTGGTGGCGGGTGAATTCGACGAAGCGACGCCCGCGACCTGGCAGCCGTTCCTCGACCTGATTCCCGGTGCCACCGGGCATGTCTTCGCAGGCGCGAGCCACTGCACCCATCTCGAACAGCCGGAGGAGTTCCGGGCGGTCGTCGCCCGTTTCCTCGAAACGAACGACAACTGACTTCACCCTGCAATTCCCTTTCATCCCTGACAGAAAGAGAGTCATCCATGTCGATCCGCAGTGAGTCCCCTGGCGCTTCCGAGCTCAGCTCGCAGGAGCAACTCGAGTCCTACGGCTACAAGCAGGAACTGAAGCGTTCCGTCTCCACGATGGATCTGCTCATCTACGGTCTGATCTTCATGGTGCCGATCGCACCGTGGGCCATTTTCGGCACCGTGTACAACGCTTCGGCCGGCATGGTGCCGCTCGTCTACCTCATCGGTCTCGTCGCGATGATCTTCACCGCACTCGCTTACGCGCAGATGGCGAAGTCCATCCCGCTGGCCGGATCGGTCTTCTCCTATGTCGGCCGGGGCATCAACCCGACCTTCGGGTTCTTCGCTGGCTGGGCGATCCTGCTCGACTATCTCCTGGTGCCGACGCTGCTCTACGTCTTCGCCGCTGAGTCGATGATCGGCATCTTCCCCGGCTCGGCGAGGTGGATCTGGGCGCTCATCTTCGTGGCCATCAACACGGTGGTCAACCTCCTCGGCATCTCGTCGCTCAAGCGACTCAACCGTGTGTTCCTGGCCATCGAGGTCGTGTTCATCGTCATCTTCGTGATCATCGCTGTCATCGCCCTCAATCACGGAACGATCCCGGGCGCCGAATTCACCACGAAGTCCGTCTGGGATCCGAGCAAGGTGACAGGCCCGCTGATCGCATCAGCGCTGTCGATCGCCGTGCTCAGCTTTCTCGGCTTCGACGGAATATCAACGCTCGCGGAGGAGTCCACGGGTCGCCGCAACTCGGCCGGGAAGGCCATGATCATCGCGCTCTTCATCGTGGCGTTCTTCTTCGTGCTCGAGACCTGGCTGGCCAGTGCCCTCGCGGCCGGCCGCGCCTCCTTCCCCGATAGCCAGGCGGGAAACGCGTTCTTCGACCTGGTGAGGGAAGCGTCGAGCAGTGGATGGGCCACCGCGTTCTTCGTTGTCAATGTGCTCGCCGTCGGCATCGCGAACGCCATGGCAGCGCAGGCGGCGACGTCACGCCTGCTGTACTCCATGAGCCGGGATCGCCAGCTGCCGAAGTTCCTCAGCAGGATCAACAGTCGACAGGTCCCGCAGGCGGCGATCCTCACCGTCTCGGTCATCTCCGCCGTGCTCGTGCTGTTCTTCGTCGGACAGATCAACCTCATCACCTCCCTGGTCAACTTCGGAGCGCTCTTCGGATTCATGCTGCTGCACGTGTCAGTGATCGTGCATTACCTCGTGCGGAAGAGGTCGAAGAACTACCTGCTGCATCTCGTCGTCCCGGTCGTCGGATTCCTCATCATCGGGTACGTGCTGGTGAACGCCGACATCCTCGCGAAAATCGGCGGAATCGTCTGGCTGATCGTCGGCCTCGGCGTGTACCTGTTCTACCGTCGATCCGGACGCAAGACGACCACGCTCGGCGAAGACACAATGGATGTCGCATCCGCGGTCCGAGAGGGTGGCGAGCGCTAGGCCATGGATCACTTCCTCGACAAAAGCCACGGTCAGTCAGGATTCTCGGCATCCGCCCCACCGGCCCTCCGCATCGTTCCCGGCACAGGGGAGCGCATCGGATTCGAGACGAGCGACGAGGTCTACGCCCAACTGCACGATCACCACGACATGTCCCGCCTGACCGCCCAGATCAACCCGGTGACGGGGCCGGTCTGGGTAGAGGGGGCGAGTCCCGGTGATGCGCTCAAGGTGACCATCCACGAGATCCTTCTGAAGGACTATGGCTGGTCGGTGAGCATCCCGGGATCCGGGGCCCTTCAGCATGTGATGGGTGAGGAGATGTTCACCCGCATGATCCCCATCGACACCGCGGGCGTTCACGTCACCGACCGGCATATCTTCGCTCCTCGTCCCATGATCGGATGCATCGGCACGGCGCCCGCCGAGGGCACGAACTCCACTCTCATGCCCTCCTATTCGCAGGGCGGCAACATGGATGTGACCGAGGTGCGTCCCGGGTCCATCGTGTACCTGCCGGTGATGACGGAGGGCGCACTGCTCTCGATCGGCGACATCCACGCGATCATGGCTGAGGGTGAGTCGTCGTTCGTCGCGATCGAGGCCGAGGGAATCGCGGTCGTCAGTATCGAACTCGTTCCCGGAATGGCTCTGCGTGCGCCCCGGATCGAGACCACCGACGAGTGGATCTTCGTCGGCCTCGGCGATCCGGTGCAGGAGAGCATCCGTCGTGGCTACGAAGATCTGTTCGGCTTCCTCGTGGATGAGAACCACTGGGATCGAGGTGATGCTTACGCGGTGCTGAGCGCGGTGGGCCACTCGCGTCTCGGCGGGCCGACCGGCGCTGTGGCACCCGACCCTTTGCATCCCTTCGACGCTGTCGGCGCGGTGACTCTGCACCGACTTCCGAAGAGCGTGCTGTGACCGTGAGTCCTGGTGGAGAGCTTCCGCGCGGTCGATAATCGACCATGCCGAGTTTCGACACCGAGCGACTGTTTCTCCGGCCGTGGCGGGAATCCGATGTGGACTTCGTCTTCGACCTGTACTCGCGGTGGGAGGTGCAGCGGTTCATCGGGCGAGTCCCGCGCGTGATGGAGAGCCGGGCCGAGGCCGAGGAGCGCATCGAGCGACTGACGTCCAGCGAGCATCCGGTGCACGGATACTGGGCCGTCGGTCGACGGGACAGCGGCGCGCTCGTGGGCACCGTCATCCTCAAATCGATCCCGGCGTCGGGGGATGTGCTGCCTCTCGAGCCGTCCGCTGACATCGAGATCGGCTGGCACTTCCACCCGGATGCCTGGGGCAACGGTTACGCGACGGAAGCGGCTGCGGTGGTGCTCGATCACGCGTTCGCCAGCGGACTCACCGAGGTCGTCTCTGTCGTGACCCCGCAGAACTTCGCCTCTCAGCGCGTCTGCACTCGTATCGGGATGGCGCACCGCGGTCAGACCGACCGCTACTACAACGAGACGTGCGAGCTGTTCGTCGCGACGCAACCACCCTCGAACTCGCTCTAATTGCTGTTTCGGCCAACGGAACCGACAACCAGAGCGAACCCGAAGAGGTTCCCGGACTGCCGGCTACGGCTCTCGCGCCGAACCGCGGCGACGGCGCCGAACGAAGAGGCGCCACACCAGCAGCGCGAGAGCGAGCACCGCGATCACGGCGCCTGCGGCGATCCAGGGTGCCGGCGACACCGCGGCCGGCACCGCCGTGACGACCTTCGCGGGGAGCGACTTCGTCACCGCGGCCCCCACGAGGCGGGCCATGAACGCGGTTCCGCGGGCGTTCGGATGCAGCGCGCCCGTCGTGAGGGTCACATTCAGCCTCGCGTCGGATCTGAGGCTCACCCCGTTGATGAAGCTCTGGTCGGCCGGCGCGCATGCACTGTGCGCCGCGGTTGCCGCAAGGGCAGAGACGTAGGTGAAGCCGGCGGACTCGGTCGCTTTTCGCGTCGCCGCATCGAGCGACTGCTCGATCGAGTTGAGATAACCGACGTCGATGGTGGTGAACGGAAATCCGTTGTCGATGCTCAGGTCTGAGACATTCTTGCCGGTGACGGTTGCACGGAAGCATCCGCTCGCCGGCGTATTGGCAGCATCCGGAAGGATCGTCGGGTAGCCGACCACGAACACTTTCGCCTGCGGAGCCGCCTTCTTGATGGCGGCGAACGTCGCGGTGAGGCCGTTCGTGCCGGAGGCGTTTCCGTTCAGGAGTGTGTCCGAGATGCGCCCGGCGAGGGTGTCGACACCGTTCTTGACATACTTCGAGCGGCAATTCGAGCGTCCGGTCGAGATCACCGGACCAGCCGCCGACAGCGCGATGCAGTCGGTCGCGATGGCGAAGAATCCGATGTCGTTGCCGCCGATAGTGAGCGTGACGACGCGGGTCTTGCGCGTGAGCGCCGGCAGTTGGAGGGGCGCCGTCCCCGACCTGGTCTTCTGAGGTTTGTCGGTCACATTGGCGGTGACCGCGCCGGAGCAGCTGACATCGGTCAGCGACATCCCGAGCGAATCGGCGACCCGGTGTGGATAGTCGCCGCTCGACTGTGCGCATCCGGCGACCGGCTTCCCGGTCACGGGAGTCAGCCCGAGCCCCGAGGCGAACGAATCCCCGAGAGCGACGTAGGGGAGGCCCGCGGTGCCGGAGGTCGACGCGTACGCGAGGGATGGTGAGCCGACGATGAGAGTGAACACCATCGCGGCGGCAACGATGCGGATCGACCCCCTCATCCCCAGCCCAGCTCATGCAGCTCGTCATCGTCGATGCCGTAGTAGTGCGCGATCTCGTGCACCAGCGTCACATGCACCTGGTCCCTGAGCTCGTCGAGGTCGGCTGAGACCGACAGCAGCGGCTCACGATAGAGCACGATCCGGTCGGGAAGTTCGCCGAACCCGTAGTTCCCGCGGCGGGTGATGTCGACCCCGTCGTACTCGCCGAGCAGGCTGAGCGACC
>JANYGT010000171.1 GCA_025362355.1 Lacisediminihabitans sp.
GATTCCTCCCGGCCTCGCTCATCGAGCTTCGCCGTGTTCGCGACCTCACGCCTTACCTCGGGCAGGAGATCGAAGCCAAGATCCTCGAACTCGACAAGAACCGCAACAACGTCGTGCTCTCCCGTCGCGCACTGCTCGAGCAGACGCAGTCGGAGAGCCGCACCACGTTCCTCAACAACCTCGCAAAGGGCCAGGTCCGCAAGGGTGTCGTGTCGTCCATCGTCAACTTCGGGGCGTTCGTCGACCTCGGCGGCGTCGACGGTCTCGTGCACGTCTCCGAGCTCAGCTGGAAGCACATCGAGCACGCGTCGGAGGTCGTCGAGGTTGGCCAGGAGGTCACCGTCGAGATCCTCGAGGTCGATCTCGAGCGTGAGCGCGTGTCGCTCAGCCTCAAGGCCACCCAGGAAGACCCGTGGCAGGTGTTCGCGCGTACGCACGCGATCGGCCAGGTTGCTCCCGGAAAGGTCACGAAGCTCGTTCCCTTCGGCGCGTTCGTTCGCGTCGCGGAGGGCATCGAGGGGCTCGTTCACATCTCCGAGCTGTCGGGCAAGCACGTCGAGCTCGCCGAGCAGGTCGTCTCGGTCGGCGACGAGGTGTTCGTCAAGGTCATCGACATCGACCTCGAGCGTCGCCGCATCTCGCTCTCGCTGAAGCAGGCGAACGAGGGCGTCGACCCCGAGGGTACCGAGTTCGACCCGGCACTCTACGGAATGCTCACCGAGTACGACGAGGCTGGCAACTACAAGTACCCCGACGGCTTCGACCCGGAGACCAACGAGTGGAAAGACGGCTTCGAGACCCAGCGCGAGAAGTGGGAGCAGGATTACGCTGCAGCCCAGGCTCGCTGGGAGGCTCACAAGAAGCAGGTCGCGACGGCCGACGAGATCAGCGATGCACCGATCGCCGGTGGCTCTTCGTTCTCGAACGACGCCGACTCGTCCGCCGGAACACTGGCGGATGACGAGGCTCTCGCAGCGCTCCGCGAGAAGCTGTCCAGCAACTCATAAAAGCGGGCAACTCTTCAGGTATCACGCCCGTCGCTCCATACGAACGGCCGACCCATCGCGGGTCGGCCGTTTCGTGGTTGGTGCCGGTTTCGCGATGAAGGATGTGTGAATTCTCACCCCGCGACCTCGTCCTGTCCCATGCTTGGCAGAACAGGTTGTTACGGTGGGCGCATGAGTCAGGTGACACGGCGGCGGGGACGAAGGGCGGCGGTTGTCGCCCTTGCGCTCACGGCGATGCTGGTCGCGATGCTGGCAGTGCCGACCTCGGCGACCGCCAGCGACTCGCCCGGGCTCCCGGACGGGTCGACGACCGGCCTCGTACGATTCCGCCTTCCGTCACTCAACCGGTTGAGGCTCGACCCGAATGCACTCAATGTCGCGAGGGCTGCGGCGAAACCGTCCCCGCTGCTCCTCTTTCTGCCGGCAACCGGCGCAGTCCCCGAGAACTACCAGGATTTCCTGATGACGGCCTACTCCTCCGGATACAGCGTTCTCGGCCTTGACTACTGGAACCGTGGCAAGTCGGTGGCCAGCACCTGCGGCGCGAACGCCGAGTGCTATACCCGCCTTCAGCAGAATCGCTTCAACGGCAGCGATCCCTCCCGGTTCAGCCGGGTCGATGAGGCGAATTCGATACTCCACCGCCTGCGCGCCGCCCTCGACTATCTCAATCACAACAATCCCCACGGCGGCTGGAATCGCTACCTGGCCAAGGGCAGCCAGGGCATTCGCTGGAGCCGTATCGTGCTGGCCGGCCACTCGCAGGGTGGCGGAGAATCCGCCTTCATCTCGCACTTCCACAGCGTGAAGGGCGTGCTCATGTTCTCGTCTCCGGTCGAGACCTACAAAGACATCTCGGCATCGTGGATGGAGAAGCCGGGCCAGACGCCGCCCTCGAGGATGTACGGCTTCGACAATACCGGCGACATGTATTACGCCCGCATCGTCGGCTCCTGGGCGAAGCTCGGCATGGGCACGGCAAACGAGGCGGGCGCGACGAAGGCGCCCACCGGCAGCCACGTGCTGCTCAGTTCGCTGTACGTCGGCAATTCCGGCGAGGCCCACGGCCGCACGGTGAGCGATGGCACCGCTCGCAACCCCGACGGTGCGCCGGTCTACGAGCCGGTCTGGAAGTGGATGCTCGCCCAGGTTCGCTGACGTCGCGACTCCGCCCGTTAAACTGGCTGTCGTGTACCTGATCGGACTGACCGGCGGCATCGCCTCCGGCAAGAGTGTCGTCGCCGCCCGTCTCGCCGAACTCGGTGCCGTCCACATCGACGCCGACAAGCTTGCTCGCGAGGTGGTCGAGCCGGGAACGCCTGGTCTCTCCGCGATCGCCGAGCGCTTCGGTCCCTCGGTCATCCGCGACGACGGAACGCTCGACCGGCCGGCCCTCGGCGCCATCATCTTCTCCGATTCCGAGGCCCGCCTCGCACTGAACGACATCACCCACCCGGCAGTACTCGCACTCGGCAAGCAGCGGATGGCGGAGGCTGCGGCCGTGCACCCTTCCGCTGTCATCGTCTACGACGTTCCACTCCTCGTCGAGGCCTCGAAACGCGATGGCTATCACGCCTTCGACATCGTCGTGGTCGTCGATGCGAGCTCGGAGACCCGCATCCAACGTCTCATCGAGTTGCGCGGACTCTCGAGGACCGAGGCGGCCAAACGGCTGAGTTCACAGGCGAACGATGCCGAGAGGCTGGCCGTCGCCGATATCGTGATCGACTCGAACGGCAGCCTCGAGGCGACCCTCGAGCAGGCGGACGAACTCTGGAAAGACGTCGTGTCCTCTCTTTGAGCCGGTACCGGAGCGCGTAGACGGTGCTCTCTCCGTAGTCTCAAAGCAGACTCATAGCCGCCCGGGTGTCAAGGCCTCTGCGCGTGAAAGATGTGCTCGGTATGGTGGATTGGTGGCCGATTACTCTGCGAGTACCGAGGGCCTTGCCGGTCTTCTCGAACGGCGGGCGGTCGAGAACGGTGACTCCGCCTACCTCGAAGACGCCCGGTCGGATTCGATCGTCTCGTATGGTGAACTCGCCGGGGCCGCCGCCCGGTGGCGGGTCATCCTCGAGTATGAAAGCATTCCGCAGGGCGGTTCGGTCATCGTCGATGTCGCCGATCCTCTCGCATTCGCCGTCGTGCACCTCTCGGTGATCGCGGCCGGTCGCCGGTCCGTGCCGACGAATCCTGATCTCGCTACGGCAGACCTGCAGCGCATCATCGGCCTTCTCGAGGGTGCGGTCATTGTGGTGTCCGATCGCTCCGATCGGCGCATCCCCGGGGCACGGGTGGTCGCACCCGACGCGCCCGCGATCGGCGAACCGTCCCCGATCGATCCGAACGCATCCGGAGCCGCGTTGCTCTTCACCTCTGGATCGACCGGAGAACCGAAGGGGGTCGAGCTCGGTGAAAGCCAGTTACTCTTCGTGGCCCGCGGGATAGCGAAGCACAACCGGCTCACCGAGTCCGATCGGGGATACAACCCGCTTCCGCTCTTCCACGTCAATGCCGAGGTCGTCGGGCTCCTCGCCACCCTCGTCGCGGGCGGAACACTAGTTCTCGATCGTCGCTTCCACCGCACCGGTTTCTGGGAACTGCTCGAACACCGCCGGATCAGCTGGCTGAACGCCGTTCCGGCGATGCTCGCCGTGCTCGCCCGCGGGGGCGCGCTCACCATCCCGCCGTCCGTGCGATTCGTGCGCTCCGCCTCTGCGCCACTGCCCGATGCCGTGCGAAGCGCCCTCGGGTCTGTGCCGGTGATCGTCAGCTGGGGCATGACCGAGGGAGCGAGCCAGATCACAGCGACTCCGCTCGGAGCCGAACATCGCGCGGGATCCGTCGGGCTCCCGGTCGGCAGCGAGGTGCAGGTGCGGGCCGAGTCGGGAGACGTACTCGGCATCGACGAGGTCGGCGCCCTCTGGGTGCGGGGCGAGGGGATCGTGCGTGGCTATCATCGCGGACGAGCCGCCGAACGCTTCGATGCCGACGGGTGGCTGAGCAGCGGCGACCTCGGGAGAATCGATGCCGACGGATGGGTCTACCTCGTCGGGCGGTCGGACGACGTCATCAATCGGGGCGGCGAGAAGGTCTACCCCGCCGAGGTGGAAGAGGTGTTGCTCGGAGATGCGCGGGTGCGGGAGGCCGTGGTCGTCGGTCGGTCCGACCCGATCCTGCATCAGGTGGTCGTCGCCTATGTGATCCCCGTCGAGCCGCGACCGCGGGGCCGGGATGTACTGATCGCCGAGCTTCTCGAACGCTGCGAACGCGAGCTTCCCCGTTTCAAGCGGCCCGTCGAGATCAGTGTCGTCGATGACGTTCCGAGAGCTCCGACAGGCAAGGTTCAGCGAAACCGGGTCCGCGCTCTGGCGGAGAACGAGTGAGCAGCGAGGCAGCGGCGAGAGCGGCGAAACAGGCGAGGCACCTCTACGAGATCGACATCGTGCGGATTCTCACCTTCCTCTGTGTCATCGCCGTGCACACGACGAGCTATACCGTCGCCTCTCAAGACCTCGGCCTCTACGCATTCCTCGGCCTGGTGCATTTCACCCGCGAGGTGTTCTTCGCCCTCACCGGGTTCGTACTTATCCTCAGCTTCCTGAATCGGCCGGTTCCGATGAAGAAATTCTGGCCGCGCCGTTTCCTGCTCGTCGGGGTGCCGTACCTCGTCTGGTCGACGATCTACTTCGTCTCCTCCAGCATCCGTTCCCCCTCCGGAACGTTCGGAGACACTGTGCTCCGATACCTGATCGATGTGCTCACCGGCAAGGCCTGGTACCACCTGTACTTCCTGCTCGTCACGATGCAGGTGTACCTCCTCGTGCCCGTCATCGTCTGGCTTGTTCGGAAGACCCGGGGGCACCATCTGGCGTTGTTGCTCGTCGCCACCGCTTTCCAGCTCGCTCTCACCTCGTATTACATGTACTCGGACTCCGTGCCGTCATGGCTGGCAGACAACGCCCAGTCGTTCTTCTTCAGTTACCTCCTCTTCATTCTGATCGGGGCCGTCGCTGCGGACCACGCGAGCGAACTCATCTCATGGGTACGCTCCCGACGGGTCAGGATAGGGTTCTTCGCATTCGCAGCCGCGATCCTGACCATCGGGGTGTTCGCCTTCCAGCACTTCGCCCTCGGATACTCGCTCTCACATTCCGTCACCCCGCTGCAGCCGGTGATGATGTTCTGGTCTGTCGCCGTCGCACTCGGGTTCCTCGCCATCGGCGGGTACTGGGCCGATCGCCGGGTCGCCGGCAGCCGGTTCTCCCGTCTGGTGGATGTCGCATCCGAT
>JANYGT010000248.1 GCA_025362355.1 Lacisediminihabitans sp.
ACGGAGCCGGCGACAACCGTGATTGTGCGGTCCTCGTCGTCGTATCCGTATTGCAGGTCTGTGCCCTCCGCCGTGACCTGATGGGTCAGACGACCGCGCTCGTCGTACTCGCGCACCGTTCGCTGGCCGACACGATCGGTGGCAGCGACCATGTTGCCGTACTCATCCCAGGAATAGGACTGTCGGTATCCGTCGGAATCGATGACACCGGTGAGGCGACCGCCCGCGTCAGCGACCCAGGTGTTGGAGCGTTCACCATCTCGGTCTGCGACCTCGGTGATGCCGCCCGGCAGGTAGCTGTAACGACTGACACGACCGAATGGAGACTTCTGCCACGCGACGCGGCCCTTGCCGTCATAGCCATTGAGAACCTCGACGACACCGTCTCCGTCGATGACCTGCTCGATCAAGCCGGACTCGTCGCCCCAGACGTAGCGCCGCTCGCCGATCGGTCCGGTCGCGCTCGTCAAGCGGCCGAGCGAGTCGTAGCCGTAGTCGATCCGTCGCCCGTCAGAGGAGACGGCACTGACGATGCGGTCATCGGACCACTCGACCGTCACCGACCGTCCACGCTCGTGCACCAGGGAAGTGAATCTCGCGTCAGCGTCGAACTTCACCTCGACACGTGTTCCGGGGCCACGCTCGAACGACTCAAGCCGGCCGGCAACGGTGAAACTCCAAGATCCACCCGAATTGTCGGACACGAGAAGTGCTTCATTGCGCTCGACGAGCCAGTATGAGGCACCGATTGCCCGGTCCCAGCCGCTGGCCAGGCGCGGAAAGACGATGTGACGTCCTTCAGGAAGAACCCACCGAGCCTCTGTGTCTGTGAACAGCAGTCCGGACTCGGACCAGGATGCCCATCCAGGGCCGAACGCACCTACCGTCTCGGCGGCGGAGTTGTAGACGCGTCCGAACGACAGGGCGCCCGATCCCCCATCGAAAGCAAAGTCTGTCTCCGGCTCCGTGAAGTTGCCGGTCGCCGTGTTCACCGGGTCATCGGCGAACCCGCTGGTCGGAACACCGCCGAGGACGCTCGGCATATCGATTGTGATGTCCTGGCGTCCCGCGGAAACATGCGCGGCCGCAAGCGCTGCCCCGAGAGCCTGGTTCGAGACCGTGCAGATGGAGCCATGACCGCCGGCCTGCTCGAAAGCAGCCGCGAGGGTCGTGGCCCAGGTGACTTCCTGCGCGTTCGCCGCAAGGATTTGCTGGAAGGCCGTCACAACGCCACTCGCGTCAAGGTGTCCCCAGCCGCACGAGGACGTGAATGCCGAGTACGCCTTCTGCACTGCGGCCTGGTGGTCTGCGAGTGTCGCATCCCCTGCTTTGGAACTCGTGGCGAACAACGTCAGATTGTCGGGTATCGCCGAGGAAGTTCCCGACGAACCCCCGCCACCGGCGCCTGGTTGCGGGGTCTCCCGCGTTCCCGTCGCCGGTTTGGCGGCCGATTGGTGCAGCTGACTGGCCGGACCCGGAACCGGCGGCTCATCGCCGCCCCAGAGGTGGGAGATGCCGTCGCCGATCTTCTCAAGCCCGTTCCGATTGTTCTGCTTATCTTCCCAGTCGCGAGCCTTCTGGCGTCGGTGCTGCTCATCGTCGGCTGACTGACGCAAGGCTGCCGTCATGGTCGAGATGGAGCGGAGTGCGCTGGAAAGTTCTCCCGCATCCTTGATCTGAGTTGCGCCGTTGGCCTGGAACAGGGTCGAGAAGTATCCCTTGAACTGTTCCTCGCCTGTCGTGCGCCACGATTGCCTCGACCCGACCTGGCCCTCGATCGTCGCCGCCGCGCTGTTACACGCGGCTATCAGACTCTGCGCATCCCCGTTTGAGAACTTGACATTCTCCTTGTACGCACCAAGATCACCCATCGCGCGTCACCTCTCCCTGACTCCCACAAGCACTGCACAAACAGGGGCGCGATCGTTCGACCGGGCCGCCCCATCCGATCCCGGTCCGGGATCGGCAAAGCCGTAGCGATCTAGTTGCCGCCACCCGCGGTGAAGATGTTGCCGGAGATCGTCTTCAGCTCGCTGTGCAGTTCTTCAAGCTTCTGGATGGCGTTCTTCAGCGCGGCGTTCGTCGTCGGCCACGTGTCGTTGCGAAAGGTCTCCGCCAGCGGGCCGTCCCAGTTGTTCGGCTCGGAGAGGATTTTTCCCTGCCCGTCGAGAGCGCTGATCTGATCGGTCAGCCCGCCGTTGATGATCGACTGGATCTGAGTGATTGCCGCTTTGGCTGCTTCGGTAGACAAGACACGAGAAGACATAACTTTCCCCAATACAAATAAGCCTGCGGTCAGCAGGGCCGGATGAAACACCCCAAGCGGTCTTTCGACGCGAAAGAGTGCTGTTTGCGATTCGGCGACGGGTATCCGGGCCGGCTCGCAAAGTCGATGTTAGCGAGGCTCCGCCAACAGGTACATGGGGAGCGGTGCCCATGCTCACGCTCACGCTCGTGCTCATGGAAGCGGCAACTGCACGCGCTGGAACGCACCCCGCGCTACATAGATCCCGCGCCCGGGCGGAAATTCGCTTCGCGTCGAACGGGGCAGCGGCGTGCTCAGGATCATGTCGCCATCCGTACCTTCGGGCTGCAGCAGCAGCCCACGCCGGCCCGCCTTTGCCTCGCCGACCATGCCCCAGCTCGACGACCATCCACCCTGATCGCCGTCCGCGAGCAGGAAGTGATCGCTGCGATTGACAGCCTTGAGGAGGTCGGTCAACGGCGAATCAGCAGACGACTGCGAGAAATCGCCGATCGATTCGACGAATATGCCGATCCGCGTACCACTGTCTGCGGTGACGGACGCTAACAGCTCGGTCGCGAGCGCAGCCGCGGTTTCGGCGTCGGTCGCGCGCTGCACCCACATCGACTCGCGAGACACGGGAGACCGCGCGTTGCCGATGTAAAACAGTCGTGAAGCAGGGTCGTATCGCTGCAGCGCCCGAGCTATGGAGAGGAAAGCGGTAGTTCGTCCACTCGCCGGCGGACCCGAGAGCACCATGGTGCCGACGGGATCGAAGCCGATCGGCGTGAGATCCGATTCACCGATACCCAGCACCGGAGTGTCCCCTATCCGATCCGGGAGCGAGGATTGGGGGTACTCGATCGGCAACGAGCCGATAGCCGGAGCCGGCTGCACTCCCGCGCGCTTCATGGCGTCGGCGAGACGCGAGACGTTGGCGAACTGCTCCGACACCAGCGGCGAGCCACCGAGTACGGCGATCTGCGTCTCAAGGCCATCAACGATCGCCCGACCGGGCGGGGAGGTCGACGAGAGTATATCCGCCGGCGCGTCGAGCATCCGATAGCCATCATCGTCGGCCAACCGCAGCACGATCTTGCGCTGCACGCTGGCCGCGACT
>JANYGT010000251.1 GCA_025362355.1 Lacisediminihabitans sp.
GGCCGTCGGAGGTCCTCGACTTCGGCAAAACCCGGCGCCTGTTCTCGACCGCGCAGAAGTTGGCGTTCGGGGAACGGGACGGCGGCTGCGCGTTCGGCGGATGCACCGCGCCCCCGTCGTATACGGAGGCGCATCACATCATCTGGTGGTCGGACGTTGAGAACACCGACCTGGACAACGGGATCCTCCTCTGCGGGTTTCACCACCACCGCATCCACGACGGTGGGTGGGAGATCGTCTTCCAGCACGGGGTGCCGTATTTCATTCCACCGCCATGGGTCGATCCGGGGAGAACTCCGCGCCGCGGCGGGAAAGTGTTGCTCGATGCCGCCGCATGACCGGCCCGAATTGGGCGAAGAAGTAAAACTAAGCGAGTTCCCATGAGAGTGGCTACCGAGCGAATTCGGCGTATCGAACGGCGAGCGAATCCTTCGATGGGCGGTCTGCTTTCCGCGTCGGCAAACCGAGTTCACGACCGTGCATATCCTGCAGTCCGTGTCGGAGCATCGGTCCGTCGATCTCAGCCAGCAGATCTTTGTCGATCCGAATCTCATAGTCCGGCGTGATCCCCAAAAGGTTTCGATCGTAAGCCGCATGATGAATCTTGCAGAGAGCCATTCCATTCGAGACTCGAGCGAAACCGGAGCTGTCTGAATCGGCGATGATGTGCGCGGCATCCAAAAGGTCGCCATGTTTGAGACTGCAGACCGCGCACGTTGTCGCGTAAGCGAACATGATTTTCGCGCGAAACACAGGTTGATGAAGTCTGGACCGCACAGTCCGCTCGGCGTAGCGACGCTCGTCGGACGTCATGTGAAGTGGATCCCCGAAGAACCTCATCGACTCGTCGAGCGCCACCAAGAACTGACGGGCGTCGGAATCGTCTGCTACGACGTAGGCCGGATAGTAGGGAACGAAAGCGCCGGGACGGATGCCCTGCAGATAGACGAGAGGTTCCTTTTGCTCGAATGCTCTCCTCAACTTGACATTGTCACCGCCGTCTCGAGATTGATATGAGTATCTGACGAAACCATCTTCGGTGATCGACTCTGGCCCGTAGGGACTCTTGACGCTGGTCATGATCGTCAGAGTCGCCTCGAAATCCTGAGGATTGCGAATGCCACGCGCGGTATCGACCAAAGGGATCCGCTCGGGCCCGAAGTGATAGTCCTGAAGTTCACCGCGAGAAAGCTCTGAGCGACCGGAACCGAGCTTTCCATCGAGCCAGCGAAAGATATCCTCGCGAATCAGTCGCTGTTCTTCCGGTGACCTCATGCGTACGTCTTACCAGTACCGCCCTTCACGAGGGGGCACCAATTCAGGCGACCCCCACCCACAACCCATCCCGAGCCCGAGTCATCGCGACATACAGTTCGCGGCGGTCGAGAGTGCGACGCTCACCGGCGGCTGCGTCGACATCCACTGCCTGAGGCTCGAGCAGCCGAGCCGGCGTTCGAGCGACGAGCACGTGTTTGAACTCGAGCCCTTTCGCGCGCTTGATCGTCCCGACCTTGACCGCATCGACCGGACGTCCGTCGTACTTCAGCAGATTTATCGACGGGATGCCGGCCGACGCCAAGACATTGGTCACATCCGATGTCGCCCAGGTCGTCGACGCCAGAATGCCGATATCACCCGGGCGCGTGCCCGCCGCCATCAGCGAGCGCACATGCTCGACCAGCGAACGATCGTGCCCGGTCCGCGACGAGAAACGACTGACCTTCGGCTTCGGACCGTGCCGCATGATCTCCACCGGAGTGTCACCGCGCGACGACTCGCCATCGATGTCCACGTACTCGTCCTCCGCGACGAGACCGGCCGCGAACTCGGCGATCTCGATCGTGTTGCGGTAGTTGCGCGTCATGATCACACCGCGCCCGGCGATCGAGATGTGTGCCTCCGACAGCGTGTACCCACCCGGATAGATGGTCTGCTGACCATCACCGATGAGGTTCAGGCCGTCGGCACGATCGCCGACGAGAAGATGCAGCATCCGGATCATGGAGCACGACAGATCCTGCGCCTCGTCGATGATCACCGCACTGTACCCGTCGAGCGGAGTCGTCGTGAGGGATGCCTCGGCGAGCAGGATGACATCCGCGAAATCGTGGATTCCGGTGCGTCGCAGCTCACGGTCATACGCCGCATAGAGCTCCCAGACCGCGAAACGATTCTCCTGAGTGAGCCCGCGTCGACGTCCGGGACGCGCGAGCACCGCATACTGCTCGAACCGCGTCAGCCCGCGACCCTTGATGACGCTCTGAATCTCTTCGTTCCAGTAGTCGCTGCGATCGTCGATGCGTCCGAGGGCGCCGGCCTTGCCGACCGTGCGCCACGCCTCATAGAACGCTCGCTCGGATGCCCGCGCATCCAGCTCGACCCGCACACCGCGAGCCTTCAGCAACTTCAGTGCGAACGCGTGCACACCGGTGAACTCGACGCGATCCGACACCTCGGGAGCCATCGTCGCCAGCATATTCGAGAGCACATCCGGAAGCGTCCGAACGAAGGTCGTCACCAGGACGGTGCCCGGATGCGTCCGCGCGATGTACGCGGCACGGTGCAGCCCGACGACCGTCTTGCCAGTACCTGCGGCGCCACGGATGCGCGACGGCCCGTTGAACGATCGCCTCACCAGCCGCGCCTGATCCGGATGCAGAAAGGCCATCCACTCCTCGATCGGCTTCGCGAGGATGCCGGCCAGCAGATACTGCTCGATCTCCGCGACGGAGATGAGCGCCTCCTGGCGCGTGATCGGGATGACCGGGGCGACCTTCGTCGAGGGCGCCTGAATGTCGCGCATGACGTAGGGCGGAAACAGCTGTTCGACGGCGGCGAGGGCTGCCGAGACCTGCGCGGGCTCGAGACGCTCACCGCGGGCGAGGATGCGGGAGAGCGCGACATCCATTCCGACGAGACTGACGCCGTTGATCTCGGCCAGCTCTCCGCGACGATTCGTGAAGACGGCGAGCACCTTGACCTCACCAGCGGCGACACCGACCTCGGCGAGTGCCGCCTCGGTGACGGAGGCGAGACTCGCGATCGCATCGAAACGGTCGGTCACATCGTCCTGGCCCTGGAACACGCGATCCGACGCGACCGTGACATCGGCCCACGTCTTCGCATCGACGATGAAGACGCCGCTCGGTCCGACGAGGATGAAATCGACCTGGGCGCTGTTCGAATTCGGCCAGAGTCGGTCGGAGAGCACCGTGTAGCCCTGCTCCTGCAACGGCTCCAGTGCGGCACCGAGCCGGCTCTCGCTGTCGGCCGCGGCGGAGTAGCGGCGGTGCATCTCCCGAGCGGTGGATGCCGCATGCTCGTGCATCTCGGCCGCGGCGAGTGATTCCGCCGCCTGCCCCCGTGCTGAATGTCCTGCTGCCATAGCTGCGTTCCCCCGAACGCGATCACCCCGGCTGGCGACCACTTACCCCAACCGTGGCACTACCACGCGGAGGCGGGTAGCGCCAGTTGTGGGGGTTCCGCATCCACCGCGCGGTTCTGTATCCACCGCGCAGTTCTGCCACCACCGCAGTGTGCGTACACTGCGGCGGTCGCAGTGAGCGGCGGCGGTCGGGCGTGACATCCTTCGACACCGCGCGAGCGAATGGGGTGAAAAGCCAGGCTCGGGAATGTCCGACGGCCCGGCGGTCTTGTAGCTCTTCAGGGCGCTCGCCCGCCCCGGATTGCAGCCCCAGACAGCGCCCAAGGACATTCGTGACAACAGCAGTTCCCGTAATGAACGTCGGCTTCCGCTCGGAACGCGGACCGATCCTCATCGCCCTCATGGTCACCACCGGCCTCGTAGCGATCGACTCTACGATCCTGGCGACAGCCGTTCCCTCCATCGTCAAAGACATCGGCGGATTCTCCAGCTTCCCGTGGCTGTTCTCCATCTACCTCCTCGCCCAGGCCGTCTCGGTGCCGCTGTACGCGAAATTCAGCGACATGGTGGGGCGCAAACCCATCATCCTGATCGGGATCTCCCTCTTTCTGCTCGGCTCGATCCTCTGCGGATTCGCCTGGAGCATGCCGGCACTCATCGCCTTCCGCGCACTGCAGGGGCTCGGTGCCGGAGCCGTCCAACCGATGTCCATCACCATCGCCGGTGACATCTACACGGTCGCCGAGCGAGCCAAGACGCAGGCCTATCTCGCGAGTGTCTGGGCCGTGTCATCCGTCGTCGGACCGACCCTCGGCGGACTGTTCTCGCAGTACCTCAGCTGGCGCTGGATCTTCTTCGTCAACGTTCCGCTCTGTGTCGTGGCGATCATCCTTCTCGCTCGCGTCTTCCACGAGAAGATCGAGAAGACGAAGCACACCGTGGACTATCTCGGTGCCGTCACCCTCACCGTGGCGCTCAGCCTGCTCATCCTGGCCGTGCTCGAGGGGGGCCAGGCCTGGGCGTGGAACTCCGTCCAATCGATCGGCGCGTTCGTCATCGGCGGCATCCTCGTCATCGCCTTCGTACTCATCGAGCGCGTCGCCAAAGAGCCGGTCCTTCCACTCTGGGTGTTCTCGCGCAGGCTGCTGCTCACGACATCCTTCATCTCGCTCGGCGTCGGCGCGGTGCTCATCGGACTCACGTCGTACGTGCCCACGTACCTCGAGAAGTCGATCGGCGCACCGCCACTCGTCGCGGGCCTCGCCCTCGCCGCCCTGACCATCGGATGGCCGATCTCCGCCTCGCAGGCCGGCAAACTTTATCTGCGTATCGGCTTCCGCTCGACCGTACTGATCGGGATGACGCTGGCCGTGCTCGGCCCGATCCTTCTGATCGTCTTCAGCCACTCCCCATCAGTGGTCGGTGTCGCACTGTGTTGCATCGTCACCGGCCTCGGCATGGGACTCGTCGCCACCCCGAGCCTCATCGCCGCACAGTCGAGCGTGCTCTGGAATCAGCGCGGGGTCGTCACCGGCACCAACCTGTTCGCGCGCTCGGTCGGAAGTGCGGTCGGCGTCGCGATCTTCGGCGCCATCGCCAACTCGGTGTTCGCATCGCATCCCGGCGGAGAGAACAGTGTTCCGACGGTCATCGACGCGTCGACGAGCGTCTTCATCGCTGTCGCAATCGCAGCTGTCGCCACCGTCATCGCTGGCTTCGCGATGCCGCGGAAGACCGTCGAGGCCGTCGAACCCGAGGCCGCAACCGCCTAGCCCTGATGCTTCGCTAGACCCGGTCGACCCGATACACCAGCACCGGGATCAGCACCAGCGATCGCAGGTCGATCAGCGCGTGCACGATGATCGGAACGAGGATGTTCCCGGTCGCCAGATACAGCGCCATCAGGATCGCTCCGAGCACGCTCGCCCCCACGATCCCCGGCACCCCCTGGTACACGTGAAGCCCCCCGAACAATACGATGCTCATGATCACCGCAGCGGTCGCGCTCCCGGTCGCACCGAAGATCAGTGCCGGAAGGGCGAGCCGGAAGAGCAGTTCCTCGACCACCCCGGCGTTGACCGACAGTGCCGCGCCGTAGTACAGCTCGGCGCGATTACGGGGAAGAAGCGACCCGACGTCTCCGACGGTCGGCACGGCATCCGAATTGCGGGCCAGGTAGACGGCCAGCACCGTTCCGAAGACCAGCACGAGGCCGAGACCGGGTGCGAGGCCGGGAACGAGGTCTCCGGTGGAGTCGATCAACGACCGGAAGGCGGAGGCGACGGGCCAGGCATCCACTGCGCGAAGCACCAGCGGAATGTACTGCCACACCAGCACGAGCAGCACAGCGGATGCGCCACCGAACACGCCGAGCGAACTGATGAGCCAGCGACGCATCATCCGTTGCCGGTTGACGGTGCGCTCGAACCGCTTGAATCGGCGGTACTCGTCGCGATCTTTACGGATGGCGCGAACGGCCAGCATGATGACGAGGCCGACGAGTGCGACGACGAGCACGGGTTGCGAGAACGGCCGGTCGGGGGAGAGCACGCCCCATTCTGGCGTGGTCGACTGAGCGCGACATGCACACGACCCGGCACAATGGAGCATGACCGAAGAGCCGCCGATCGTTTTGCCCGCGAGCCAGCCGCATCCGAAACTCGATGAACTGATCGCGGTGCTCGAACACCTCCGGGCACCCGGGGGCTGCGCCTGGGACGGAGAGCAGACCCACGAATCGCTCG